>DATEKZ010000319.1:0-11382 GCA_035277185.1 Verrucomicrobiia bacterium | reverse complement strand
CGAAGCAGTGGGAGGAGAAGTCGTTGCACGGCGTCGAGCGCGTGACGGTGAAATATAAAGGAGAAGAATACGCGCTGCTGGCCTTTCGCACGGCCGGTCGAAACCATGCCGACGCCGAGGCGCTCAAGCTGGTGGACATGATCCTCAACAACGCCACCGCCGGCCTGATCGATCTGAACCTCAACCAGCAGCAAAAAGTGCGTCGGGCCGGGTCCAGTCCGGAGCTGAACAACGATTACGGCGCGGAATATCTCTGGGGAATTCCCAAGAAGGACCAGTCGCTCAAGGAGGTCGAGGACCTCCTGCTCCAGCAGCTCGATCTGCTCAAGAAAGGCGAGTTCGAGGACTGGATCATCCCCGCGATCATCACCGACTTCAAAAAGAACCGGAAATTACAGTTGGAATCGGACGATGCGCGAGTGGCCATGATGCGGGACGCCTTCCTGTCCTTCCAGGACTGGGATCACGCCATTGCCGAAATCGACCGGATGGAAAAGCTGACGAAACAGGACGTCGTGCGCGTCGCGAACAGGTATTTCGGAGGCGGTTACGTGGCCGGCTATCGCACCGACGAGCAGCACGAGGTGCCGAAGATCGAAAAGCCGCAGATTGACAAGATCGACATCGACCCGACCCGGCAATCGGAGTTCGTCAAAAGAATCGCGGCGATGAAGGTCAAGGAAATCGATCCGGTGTTCGTGAAGCCGGGGAAGGACTATCGGAAGGAAGCCCTGCGCGACGGGGTCCAGCTCTACTACTCGAAGAACCCGCTCAACGATCTGTTCGCGCTCTCGATCTCCGTCGAAATCGGCACGCGCCATGACAACCGGCTTGGCGCCGCCACGCAATTGCTCGACAAGTCCGGCACGAAACGTTTCAGCGGCGAGGCGCTGAAAAAGGAGTGGTACAAGCTCGGAACCGATTTCGGGATCGGCGCGGGTGACAACGAAACGACCATCAGCATCGCCGGACTGGGCGAGAATTTCGCGGCCTCGTGGGCCTTGTTGCTGGAATTGTTGAACGGCCCGACGGCAGACGCGGAAACGCTCTCCGAGTTGAAGAAGATCATCCTCGTCCAGCGCGAGGATGCCAAGAAGGACTTCCGCACCGTTGCCAGCGCCGTCACTCAATACAATCGCTACCAGGCCGACTCGCCGTTCCTGCGCGCGTTGTCCAACGAGAAACTGGCCGCCCTCTCGATGGAGGAACTCCACGGCCTGATCCGGGACCTGTTGAAACACCGGCACACGATCACCTACACCGGTTCCCTTCCGTTGGAAAAGGTGCGCGCCCTGTTAGGCAAGGACCGACTGGCCGCCGAACCCCTCAAGGAGCCGCCTCCCTACAAGTTCCTGAAGATGGCCGCCCCGTCCGAGAGCCGCATTCTCTTTTTCGACAAGGAGATGGCCCAGGCGCAGGTGCGGATCGAGTTTGGCAACGGCGAATACAACGAATCAGTTCAACCCGTGGCACAGTTGTTCAACGACTATTTTTCGGGCGGCATGTCGGGGATCGTGTTTCAGGAATTGCGCGAAGCCCGTGCCCTGGCCTATTCAGCATACGCGGTCTATTCCAACGGCGGGCGCAAGGGCGAACAGAACGTCATGACCGGCGGCATCGGCTGCCAGGCGGACAAGACGCCGGAAGCAGTCGCTGCCTTCATTGATCTCTTTGAAAACCTTCCCTCGTCCCGAGAGCGGTTTGAGGAGACCAAAGAGTCGATCATCAGCCGGTACCGCACCGGCAAAATCGGGTTCCGCGACGTTCTCGGTGCGGTGCGTTCCTGGGAACGGCTCGAAGTGCCGATCGACCCGCGAAAGGCGAGATTCTCGAAGGTGCAGGGCTTGAGCCTGGACGACGTGCTCCAGTTCCAAAAAGGGCACCTTAAGGGCCGGCCCAAATTGATCTCGATTGTCGGCGACAAAAAGAAGTTTGATCTCGACCGGCTCAAGAAGACCGGCGCCATGACTGAACTCGAGTTGAAGGATATTTTCGCCTTTTGAGACCTGCCGGGCGTGCTTTGGTTGCGGCTCTGGCCTGCTGGATTACCCGCAATTTCGTGCTGGTCAAAGTCCGCCCGGCCATTAACCCTCCCGCGAAAACAATCGGTTAGAACCTGCTTTATGAAACTACTCAAGATCATCGGTGCCACCGCTGGGGGCTTCTTCGTCCTCGCCGGTGTGGCGGTAGCGCAGCCTCAGATGGGTGGCGGGATGCCCGGTTGGAACGCCGCCATGACCCGGCTATTCGGCGACGTGAAGGCATTTTCCGCCAGGGCCGACATGCGCGCGCTTGACAAGGCCGGCAAGGAATCGATCAGCATGACCATGGGTTTTGCGTTGCTCGACGAGAAGGTGCGCCTCGATATCGATCTGGCGCAGATGAAAAGCGCGCAGATGCCGCCCGGCGCCGCGGCGCAATTGAAGCAGATGGGAATGGACCGGATGACCGTGATCGTGTTCCCGCCCAAGAAATCCATGTACATCATCTACCCCGGCCTCCAGGCCTACGTCGATATGCCTGTGCCGAATGAAGATGGGTTGGGGGACAAAAACATCAAGATCGACAAAACCAAACTGGGCAATGAAACGATCGACGGGCACCCGTGCGTGAAGAACAAGGTGATCATGACGGACGACAAAGGACAGAAGTCCGACGCGATTGTCTGGAACGCGACCGATCTGAAGGAATTCCCCGTTCAGATGCAGATGAACGACAAGGAAACCACGGTGGTGATGCGGTACAAAGACATCAAGCTGGCGAACCCGGACGCCAAACAGTTCACCGCTCCGGCCGGCTACAGCAAACACACTGACATGATGCAGTTGATGCAGGTGGCCGTTCAAAAGGTGACTCCCGGCGCCGGCGCACCGGCGGGCGGCGCGCGGAAGCAATAACGGCGGCGTGCGGGGCAAGGGAGGCCGAGGTTAGCCTTGACGGTCACGACCGATGGGATTGTAATCGGCATAAGAAAGCGGGCATCTTGCGATGCCCGCCTAACCCAAACAACCAAACGTACCTCCTCTCTGCCAGGGGGACTGACAGGCGGGGCCGGGCTACTATCCTGGCCCCGACTTGTTTGAACAACACCACTGAGACGGGGTTGGTTTCATAACTGTTCAAAAATATTTTCCGGACCTGACACAAACGATGCGTCCGCGCTGTTGCGGGCCAAGACCCATGCGAATCATTAACCTCAATCCGGCCACGGACATTGGCGCCAGCGCCTGGTTCATCGATCTCGAGGGCCACCGCATTCTGATGGATGCCGGCACCCACCCCAAACACGACGGCCGCGAGAGCCTGCCCCTTTACAACCTCATGGGAAAAGAGGAGCTGGACGCCATTGCCATCTCGCATTGCCACCATGATCACGTCGGTTCCCTGCCGGTTGCCTTGCGCTATTTCCCCAAGGCCCACGTCTTGATGACCGAATTGAGCTATTTTCTCATTGAACGCGTGCTCCACAACTCGGTCAACGTCATGACCCGCCAGCGCGACGAGCTGGGAATCAAGGAATACCCCCTCTTCACCCACGACGAGGTCGATGACCTCGCCCCGCTCTTCCAGGGCTTCAAATACAACCGCGAGGTCGAATGGGCGTCCTACCACAAGACCCGCGCGGGGTTTTCCTCGCCCACCCTTGAGTTCTTCGACGCCGGTCACGCGCTCGGCTCCGCCGGAATCATGGTGCGCGGCCGCAAAGAGACGCTTTTCTACACCGGCGACGTGTCCTTTCGGGATCAAACGATCCTGAAAGGCGCCCGTTTTGAGGATGTGAAGGCCGACGTGTTGATCATGGAAACCACGCGCGGGAACCGCGAGGTCGCGCCGGACTTCACGCGTGAAGGCGAAACCGAACGGCTCACTCAAGCCATCGACCGCGTGCTCAAGCGCAAAGGCTGCGTCCTCATCCCCACCTTTGCCCTTGGCCGAACGCAGGAAATCCTCGCCCTGCTCGCGTTGTTGATGCGCGCCGGCAAGCTCAGGAACCAACCGATCTATATCGGCGGTCTCGGCCGGGTCTTCACCGAGATTTACGATCTCGAGGCGCACCGGACGCACCGCCAGCACAGCAATCTCCAGTTGCACGAGGCCTTGAACCTCGTCGTGCTCGATCCGGGGCAAGTACAGAAAATGAAACTTACCGGCGGCCGCATCTTCGTCATCACCGCCGGCATGATGAGCGAGCATACCGCCGCTCACGACCTGGCCGTCCGCATGATCGGCGACGAAAAACAGGCCATCTTCTTTGTCGGTTACGCCGATCCTGATACACCCGGCGGACGCCTCAAGTCAGCCAAGCAGGGCGACGCCTTTGTCTTCAGCGGCAGCGCGGGCGAGGTGACAAAACGCTGCGAAGTCGAGGATTTCGACCTTACCGCACACGCCAATCGCGACGAGCTGCTCGAATTCGTCGGCCAGGTCTCGCCGCGAACGGTCCTGCTCGGCCACGGCGACGATGACTCACGCCAATGGTTCGAGGACCAGATTCGAGTCCGCTACCCTAAAGTCAAAGTCGTCCAGCCAGAGCCGGGAAAAACCGTCGAAGTCTAATACGACTGGGTGCGCCGGTAATCGGTAATCAGTAATCAGTAATCAGGGAACGCAAAATGCAGCTCAACGTTTCTTCAGCTTGGGCTCGCCAGAAGTTTCACTCCGGTCCAGCGCCAGCGGGCCCACCCAGCGCGTGTTGTATCTCTTTACCCACCAGTCGCCGTCGATTACCGGTCGCGGTTGCACGCCGTAAAGCTGGTCGTTCATCCCGTGCCACGGGAGCGGTTCCACGAGCCAGCCCAGTTTGCAGTGGAAATCCGCGTCCTTGTCCCACCCGGAGGAGTAGAGGAAGAAGTCGCGGACAAAGCCCGCGGGCTTCGGCGGCAGGCGATCTGCCGCGAACGTCAGCGTGAGTTCGTCGCCGCCATTGAGCAACGCAAGCGCGTTGTCCCGTGTCTCGATTAGCTCCCGCACGTCACCATAGCGCGTGCACCAACCCGTCATCATGATCCGCCAGTTGGGTTTGGCGCGCACCCGCTCGTAATCCGGCGTGACCGGCAGAAACCACGGCAGCGGTTCGCTCTCGCTGTAACCGCGCCAGTGCAGATCGGCGGTGTCCGGCGTCAGGCGTCGGATCTCCGTCCGGACGCCTTCAAATCTCTCGAGTAACGCGATCCGGTCCCAATGAATTTCAAACGCCGTGCCCAGACGCAATCGCCGGCTTCCCGGCGGCAGCTTTCCGGTCAGGTCCACGACCATTGACTTGGTCTTCCCGCACGGCGCGCCAACGACGACATCCACGGCCTTCCAGTCGCCGCTTGTCGTCTCGACTTCCAGCCTGGGAAACGGAAAGGGAAGGTCGGGATGATGCGAGGCCGCGATATTCGCCATGCCGCCGCCGAACCGGAGCCAGCCGGTCATTGCCAGCACGAGTGGCCGATCCACCGCCAGCGGGCCGAAGTCGAGCGTCACGCTCCAGGGTTCCGCCAGTCCGCGCAACTGCGGAATGCGCCGGGCCGCCGGCGAAGCCATTTTTCCATCGCTCTCGTCCAACGCGGCCGTCACATCCTGTCCATCGCTTCGCTCCGCCTTCCTGAGCGAATACGGATGGCGCAGGGTGATGATCTCCTGCGACGGAAAAGGTTTGCCCGGCACGAGCTTGCCCGTGGAGTACACTTCCGTCCCCGCCGGATGATCCACGACCAGTAGATGGGCCGCGTCCAGATAAAGCACCTCGCGCAGTTCCTCGGTGAGCTGCACCACGTAGCTGCCACTGCGCTGCGGAAACATCGTTTCATCGCCGACCCACACGAATTCGTCCGGGTCCGCCTCGACATACCCGCTTTCAGTCACCGGCAGCCCGAGTGGCGACGCCCCCAACAGGTCGGTCACAAAACGAAACCGTTTCCCGTCCCAGGCATAAAGATACGGGCAGGAACCGGTGGCCTGGAATTGGATTTCGATCAGCGGCAACGGTGTCTTCGGGTCCACCTTCACATCGATGTTGTCCGCGCTCGCGTCGAACCAGCGCACGCTGAGGGAATCGAGTTGGGGATGGCGTCCGACGCCGATTTCGATGGGCAGCGACTTTACGGTTCGGATCGTCCGCCAGCGGCCCGCCCGGGCTTCGACGCGGACCCCCAGGCCACTGGCATTCGAACGATTGCCCAACAGGGTCAGCTTCAACTGCCGATTCGCGTTGCCGCCGTCGTTACGCAGGAATTGCAATCCCTGTTTCTCAATGGTCAGCACCAGGTCCGTATCGCCGTCCCCGTCAAAATCCGCCGCGGCAAAGGACTCGATGGTTCCCTTCGCGACCTTGTCCAGGCCAAGATCTGCGGTTGTTTCGCGGAACCCGGCCACGCCCAGGTTCCGCCAGACACGGACGCCGCCGCCGTGCGCACAAATGTCCAGCCATCCGTCGTTGTCGTAATCCACCAGCGAAAGGCCCGCCAGGGCGGAACCGCTCGCGAGAAGGGTCACACGATTCGTCAGCCCGTTGAAGACGCATTCCAGTTGGTCGCCCGTGGCGATCACGACATCCGTCCGCAGGTCGTTGTTGAGGTCGCCGGTCGCAAGGAACCTGCCCTGCGGCCAGTTCGCCGGCGAATTCGACTCCGTGAGCAGGCCGCCCCGCAATTTGGTCAACAACGTCGGCAATCGCGAATCGCCCGTGAGAAAAACGTCGTTGATGTCGTCGCCATTCCAATCGTCCACCGCGATCTGGCGGATGCCGCTCACCGACGCGGGCACGCCGGAGGTTTGCGTGATGTCCTTGAAGTACGGGTTGCCTCCGGTGCTGCCCAGATTTCGCAGCACACGGAGCTTTCGCTCGCCCGTGGTGACCAGCAGGAGATCGAGCTTGCCCGTGAAGTCCAGGTCCACCAACGCGCCGTCCATCGAGGGAGTCTCGCCGAGCCGGGAAAATTGCGTCAGGTCGGTGACATTGCCGTTCGTCGCAAGTTTGAACAGTTGCGCGCCTTGATCGCCGACCACGATCACGTCCTCGTAACGGTCGTTGTTGATGTCGCCAACGAGCGCGCGTGTATATTTCGCGCCGGGCTTGCCGGGAATCGCTTCGCCGTGCGGCTGGAACCTGCCGGCGTTGCTCATCAACAGCCGGAAACCGCCTTCGCCTTCGCCCACAATCACGTCGTTCGCACCGCGGCGATTGAGGTCAATCACACCGATCGGCCCGTGATAATTCCTCGCACCTGAACCGAACGCCTCCTGCGTCGCGTCCACAAAAGCAACCTTCACCCCATTGCGGGACGGTTGCTCGAGTTGGAACGGAACGCGGGCCTCGGTATAGACGCACCGCTCGAAGAATGAGACATCGGCCGACGGCGCCGGCTTCCTCGCCTGGATCTGTTGGTGCCGCTGCAGCGCCTGGGTCGCCTCATCGGTCCGCCCGAGCCGGACCAGGGCCTGGGAGAGCAGGTAATTCGCCGAGGGATATTCCGGCTCGAACTGAATGATTTCCTCGAACTGCTCGGCGGCTTCCTGGAACTTTCCCGACTCAAAGAAGGCACGGCCAAGCTGGAAACTCACCGCGTTGACCTTGCGATCGAGGTCCTTGGCCGGTTGCAGGGACTTGATGGCGTCTTCGAATTTCCGCAGTCGAACGCGGGCACACCCGGCGACGTAGTAGGCCGCCGCGGAGTTATGATCGAGGTTCAGAACTTCCTGAGCATATTTTAAAGCGTCGTCGGACCGGCCGGCAAACAGACAGGCATTGGCGAGATTCAGCAGCGCATCCGGATGCGTCGGCTGCAGCTCGACCGCCTTTTGAAACGCCTCGACGGCCTTCGCCGCTTCGCCCTTGTCGTAATAGTTTTTGCCGACGCTCATGACGCGGGCAAACTCGTCGCCGGAAAGACCTGATTTGTTCCCGACCCAGAACGCAAAAAAGAGCGGCGTGAGAATGACGGCGAGAACGAGAAAGAAATAAACCGCGACGCGACGATTCGCGCGGTTGGGCTCTACCGGCTTCATGGAAAGAGGTTAGCGCGCGCGTCGATAACCGCAAGGCAATCGTGTCTGGCTTGGGTTGACTTACAGAAGGCAACGAAGAGAACGAAGGCGCAGCAGGTTGGCAATGAAGGAATCCAACTATTCGTTACCGTATCACTGGATGTAGAAAGCCTTGTTTCTTCGTTTCCTTTGTTGGCTTCTGTAGAATCTATTTCAGTTCAATCATTGAACCGCAGATTCCGTGGATGAGCCCCCCTGTTATCCGTGAAATCCGAGCAATCCCTGGTCAATCGAAACGGTTCGGCTTAACGGCGGCGAAGGCGATAGAACTGGCTCGCGACGGAAACGGCCTGTGTGACGACGGAAAGGGGGCAGCAAGGGGATGCAGAAAGCGTTGCCTCTTTGTTTCCTTCGTTGCCTTCTGTGAAATCCATTTCCGTTCAATTCGTTGAACCACGGATCGCATGGATGAGTTTGGCGGACAAGGCCACACTCGATAACGCAGTTCACTCAGTCTACCGATGGATCGGAACACCATGCGGCTCTGCTGGCGGGTCATCCTTACCGGCAAGACTTCAGGCGAACTCTACCAAAAGGGGTCACAAAGGGGTCAGAGATGACTAATGATGTGGTCTCCTGGCTTAGGATTCAATCCTTCCTCTTCAGTACGGCCATCCGCACTGCATTGGACGCGGTTCGCCAATGTCCCATCTCAAATCGTTTGGCAATCCACGACCAGGTCATGGGGGTTTCCGCGCGCAGGCGCGCCGCCATTCGGGCCTTCTGCGCGTCCCCTTTTCTCCGGCGTCTTAACTCCGATTCCGTCCAACCGGCCCTCCGCAACATCTCTCCCACCAACCGCTGCGCCCTCTGTTCGTCCGATTCCTTCAGTTCCTCACCATGATGCTGTTTGCCCTGCTTCTCTCCGATCCGCTCCAGCACTTCCTCCCGGAATTCCTTGGGACCCCAGCACCAGCCGCGCCTCAACTTTTTCCAGTCCGAACTTTGCCTGCCCAGTTCCAGGTCCTTGCGTTGCTCCATGGCCCGATGAAGTTGCCGTCGCCCATCGGCATTGTCCCGTCCAATCACTCAGTCTTGTTATCCGTGAAATCCGTGGTCAACCGAATGAATGCGGGTCAGCGGCGGCGAAGACGATAGAACTGGCTGGCGGTGGAAACGGCTTGTGTGACCACGCACTCGTTGTTGTGCAGGACGGGCGGTTGAGAAACTTCCGACCAGTTGGCGCCTGCGACATCGTCCTTTGCTTCGAGGACGAAATTAGTTCCCGTGGCCGGCCAACTGAGATTCACCTGATCTCCTGTCTGGCTGACACTCAGCGCGTGAGCAATGTGCCAGAGCGCGATGTTCCTTGAAGGCTTGCCGCCTGCCGACGGAAAGTAGCCGCCAACGAATAATTCGCCTCCCGTTGAGACCAAGCTAAGGACTCCGTCACCAAGTTGACCACCAATGCCCTGACCCAAAGGATGCCAGCTGTTTCCATCCCACTTCGCGATTCGATTCGCCTCAATTCCTCCTATCAATCGAAAGCTCCCGCCGGCGTAAAGTTCAGTCCCGTTAGAACTCAACGCTAAGACGCTCAGAAAATCGTTCACACCGCTGCCGACAGGCTGCCAACTGCTGCCATCCCAACGTGCGATATTTGTTGCCTCGACATCGCCAGCCAAGCGAAACTCTCCACCAGCGAAGAGCACGCCGTTGATAACAGCCAAGGCTCGAACCGCTCCGTTCTCAGATCCCGTACCATCGAAGTACCTCAGTCCTTTTCCTAGCGAATGCCAGTTCGTTCCATCCCAGCGCGCTATATTTGTCGCCGCGGTCCCACCGGCGTTCCTAAAACGCCCCCCGGCAAATACGTCGGCGCCGTTCACCGCTAGACTGTCCACCGTCCCCACCCATTCACTGCCCTCGAAGACGGGAATAATCCCGGCGCCCAATGCGCTCCAATTCTGCCCATCCCACTTCGCCACTTTGCTCGCAGCGATTCCTCCAGCCTCAGTGAAGTGACCGCCCGCGTACACATTCGTTCCGTTCGATGCCAAGGCAAAGACTATTCCATTCGCGCCACCCCCAACCTCTGACCATTGAACCCCGTCCCACCTTGCAAGATTACTAGCGACGATCCCTCCCGCACTTGAGAAGAGTCCTCCTACATACAAATGCCCCCGACCACTGGCGGCTGCACCGACATGACTCCCTTTAACTCCACCTCCCAATTGAGACCACTCCACACCATTCCACTCCGCAATATTGGTCGCGGCAATCCCTCCAACTGAATTGAACGCTCCGAAGTTAACCAGCTTGCTTCCATAGAGAACAACACCCGAACTTCCATTCACCCCTGGACTGCCAAAAGTTGAATCCCAGTATTCGTCGCCTTGGTCGGCTGCCATCGAGGCCGTGTCGTGCAAATGAAAGCCAATCAAGAGGATCAATCGCCACGTTACAGGTAAACCTTGAAGCGTCATTCGACGCAAATCATACCACGATCAAAGTCATACGTAAACACCGCCTTTTCTTTACCTCCGTGAAAGTATCCGAGTATTCGACTTGAGGTTCCAGTTCTGACTGCCGATTATCCCGCTGTGAACCGGGAAAGGTTATTCTCCGTCAGCTTCGTTCTCCTCGCCACCCTTACAGCCGCCGGCGCGGAGCACGAACATCTTCAAGCCAAGAACGCTAACTTTGATAAACGCCACACCGACGCTTCCAATCCACTGACCCTCGAAGGCACGCGCGCCGTCGCCGCTGACAGGCTGCGCGCGAGGATGCAAGGGGTACAGATTGATCTCGATAACGTGGTTGCCTCGCCCAGGTTCATCTACAACCGCCTCGGGTTTTTGAGCGCACCGGCCAGCGCCCGCGAAATCACCCACCCGCGAGTGGCGGGCTCACGTCCGGACATTGAAGATGAGGATCCGCACCGGCCCATCAAGCAGTTCCTCGACGAGAATGCCGAGCTGTTCGGTCACGACTCCGGAATTCTCACAGGAGCGCGCAAGACACGAGACTACCTGACTGAGCACAACGGAATGCGAACGGCGGTCTGGCAACAGGAACTCGACGGTATTCCCGTTTTCGAGGCCGTTCTCTACGGTCACATTGCGAAGAACGGCGAACTGGTCAGCTTATACAGCCAGTTTGTGCCGGAACCCGCCAAGGCCGCGGACGCGGGCGTGCCGTATCGCGCGACAGCCCAGTTGTCCGCGCCGATTTCGCCGCAGAAGGCCGTCGCCAACGCCGCCACCAACATCTTCGAGAGTCTCAGCACGGAGGAAGTCGCGGTGGTCGATCCCGTACCAGCAGGAATCGATCGCAAGCAACGCTTCACAGCGCCACCGATTCAGGGCGAAGCGACAGCAAACCTGGTATGGCTACCGATGGATCGGAACA
>DATEKZ010000318.1:0-3544 GCA_035277185.1 Verrucomicrobiia bacterium | reverse complement strand
ATTCCAGGCGTGCCATCTCGATGCGGAGTTTTACGACCGCTTTTACCGGCCCGAATCATTGGGCGAAACGCAACGGAGAGATTTTGAACGACACGCAAGCAAAGTGAATCCGGCCTAGCCCGAATGTTCCACACTCAAGTTGAGGCAGGGACGGCGCGCTGCGCCGTCTCCGCCCGCGTTCAGCGTGCGGAACTGAGCTTCGTCGATGCGTCGTTCGTGCGGCGCGGCGCACACTTTGTTCCGCGCCCGTTAGGCGCGGGGACGGCGCAGCGCGCCGCCCCTACCGCCCGCAGGCCATTCTTGCTACGCTACGTGTGAAATGTCCGGGCTGGCCCCTTTACGCCGGTTGCTGCGCGAGGGTCACGCCATCGCAAATTCCACCAGCGGGTCGTCGATGGTAAGCACCGCGAGCAGCGTGCAGCCCTCAACCGAATGGTTCACGCTGTGCTCCGAACCGGCGTCCGCGTGGTGAAAATCGCCCGGGCCGAGCCTTCGCTCGCCGATGTGCAGATCGCCCGTCAGGATATAGAAATCTTCCGGACCCGCGTTGGTATGGGCCGGGTAGCGCACGCCGGGTTCGAGTTTTCCGAGCAACACGGCGTAGCCGCGTTCGCGTTCCAATGACAGAAGCTTGATCCACGCGCCCGGAACGGGGAGTTGCTTCCAGCCTTCACGGTCGTCCGCGTCCAGAAAACGAAAACCGCGAAACGCCGATGGCAATGGCTCCTTCGCAGGAGCGGACGCGGACGCGGCCGTTTCAATGCGGCGCAGCACCTTGTCGCGCAACTCGCGTGGCGGCGAAACAACGGGTGAACTCATCGCAATCAAGTCGGCCGCGCGCTGCAGATCGCGCACAAAATCACGCAACTCGGAATCCGCGCTCAGTTCCGCCTCGAACGCCCGCTGTTCGGTGGCGGTAAGCGCGCCCAGCGCGTAAAGGCTGGCCTTTTCCTGCTGCTTGTCGCTGATCATACGTACGCCTGCAAACTTTCCCGCAGTTTTACCATGCCACGCCGAATGCGGGCTTTGGTGGTGCCCAACGGTTCATTGAGCGCCTTGGCGATCTCCCGGTGCGTCATGCCTCTAAAAAAGGCCATCGCGATCGCCTGCCGCTGTTCGTAAGGCAGACCTTTCACTGCGGAACGGACCGCGGTGAGTTCGTCCACGCTCAAACCCATTCTGCCAGGAGGCATCGACGGAACGGACTCGATCGCGGACGCCTCGACCAAATCCTCGAGCAGACACGACCGCCGCTGGCGTGCCCGCAAACGATCGATGCAACGATTGCGCGTGATGCCAAGCGTCCAATGAAGCGGAGCGCCCAGCCTGGCGTCAAACATCGCAGCTTTGTTCCAGATTTGCACAAAAACGTCCTGGATGACTTCATCCGTCTCATGCGGATCTCCCAGGATACGCAGGGCGGTCGAGTAGAGCAGCCCGGCCGTCTGGTCGTAGAACTCCGCCAAAGCCTGCTGGTCCTGCGCCGCGATGCGCCGAAGCAACTCCGCTTGCGATTCCTCAGCCGTCTGTCGGTCCAACATAATCTCAAGTTGCCAGACACTCGCCCATTGCGAATCGTCACAATCCAACTGAACTGATCGGTCTCGCACCCGCTGGTTCCGAACTCAACCGCGAGTCTTTCCATTTGCCATGATTACGACACCAACGGCCCATTTGGATGCATGCGGCGGCCAGATGCCAGGCGACTTTCTTCCGCGACCGTCAGAAATCTGTTTTTCATCGGCATCCGATTGACCCACCCGGGCCAGGGGGCGCCTCCTGACACGGCCCCAGGAGCGCAGATGTCCAATCTGCGCCTGCGCCGGCCGCTGGTCGGCACTCAGAGACACGCAGGTTGGACACCTGCGCTCCGACGACGAACCGGCGTTGATTGAGTTTAGCGTTTACAGTTTGCACTTTTTGCATATAGTTTTCACCTAAAATGTCCCGCAGGAGCCTGACTCTCACTCACCTGACGCGTTTTGGACGCAGGGCCGGATCACGGGAAAGGACTTGCCTCGGCCGCAGCCCCATGACGGCTGCTATTCTGATCTTTTCGGCCTTCCTTGCCGCCGCCGCCACAGCCGCGGAAAGCTCTGCGACGTTTACTCCAACAGAGCGCAATCATTGGGCTTTTCAAAAGGTCAACCGCCCCAAACC
Source organism: Verrucomicrobiia bacterium (assembly GCA_035277185.1). GTDB lineage: Bacteria > Verrucomicrobiota > Verrucomicrobiia > Limisphaerales > AV2 > DATEKZ01. Next base: position 1,384 of record DATEKZ010000318.1, on the reverse strand, counting down.
GCCCAAGGTCAGCGAAGTCAGATCGGGCCCAAATCCCATTGACGCCTTTGTCGTCGCGGAACTCGAAACCAAGGGGTTGAGGCCGTCTCCGCCGACGGACAAAGTCACCCTCCTCCGCCGGGCCACATTCGACCTGACCGGTCTGCCGCCAACCCCGGAAGCAGTGGACGCGTTCCTCACGGATCAATCGCCAAAGGCGTTTGAAACCGTCGTGGACCGCTTGCTCGCCTCGCCGCAATACGGCGAACGCTGGGCGCGGCACTGGCTCGATCTCGCGCGCTACGCCGAGAGCGAAGGCTTCAAAGCCGACGAAACCCGCCCCAACGCCTGGCGCTATCGCGATTACGTCATCAAGTCGTTCAACAACGACAAACCCTACGACCGCTTCATCCAGGAACAGATCGCCGGCGATGAACTTTGGCCGCGCGACCCGGACGCACTCGTGGCCACCGGCTTCAACCGCCACTACCCGGACGAAAGCAACGCCCGCAACCTGATGCAGCGTCGCCAGGAAATCCTGAACGACATCACCGACACGGCGACTTCTGTTTTCATGGGGCTGACCGTCGCCTGCGCTCGTTGCCACGACCACAAATTCGATCCGATCAAACAGACGGACTATTACCGCCTCCAGGCGTTTTTCGCCAACGTTGGCGCCGATGACGACATCCCGCTTGTTTCCACTGCTGAGCGGAAGCGATATCAGGAAAAGCTGGCGAGTTGGGAAGAGAAGACACGCGCGATCCGCGAGGAGATGACATCCATCGAAGAACCCCATCGCAAGGCGATCATTAAGGATTACGTGGACAAGTACCCGGACGAGATTCAGGCCGCTCTGTCGAAGCCCGAATCCGAGCGCACCATGTTTGAATGGCAAATGGTCCACAAAGCAAAGCAATACATTGATCCGCGGTCGCACCAGTACATCGCCACGGCTAAAACCGTTGAGGGCAAGCTCAAGGGAGACGAAAGAACGCGATACCTTGACCTCAAGGAAGAGCTGGCGAAGTGCAATGACCTTCATCCCGGCGAACTGCCCGCCGGCGCCGGCATCACGGACGTGGCGCCCGAACCGCCTTCCACCTACCTGCTCCGTCGCGGTGTTTACAATGCGTTCAAGGACGAGGTCTATGCCGGATTCCTTCAGATCCTCGACCCCAATCCGGCGCCGATCATCAAACCGAAAGCCGCGAACTCCAGCGGCCGGCGCACGGCGCTGGCGAAAATTCTGACCGACCCCGCCAATCCGCTTACCGCGCGCGTCATCGTAAACCGCATCTGGCATTATCACTTCGGCCGGGGCATCGTCGGCACGCCCAGCGATTTCGGAGTCAAAGGCGATCGTCCCACCCACCCTGCCCTGCTCGACTGGCTGGCCAGCGAG
>DATEKZ010000317.1:0-3795 GCA_035277185.1 Verrucomicrobiia bacterium | reverse complement strand
AAACAACCACCCTCCGGATCCTTGCCGGCCTGATCAAACCCAGCTCCGGTTCGGCGCGCGTCGCGGGGTTCGACGTGCAGACACATCCCCTCGAAGCCCGGCGCCGCCTGGCCTACGTCCCCGATTTTCCGTTTCTCTACGACAAACTGACGCCGTGGGAATTCTTCCGCTTCACGGGGCAGCTTTTCCGGATGGAGGAGGCGCAAATCGAATCCATGGCGCGCGAACTCGTCGCCCGTTTCAACCTGGAACCGTACCTGGGCAAATCCATCGAAGGACTTTCCCATGGCACACGACAGCGCGTCGCCATCGTCTCGGCGTTGCTTCACGCGCCGGAGGTTTTCGTGCTGGATGAGCCGATGGTGGGGCTGGATCCGCACCATTCGCGGATTTTGAAAGACGTGCTCAAGGAAAAGTCCCGTTCCGGCATGACCGTCTTCGTCTCGACGCACCAGTTGAGCGTCGCCGAGGAAATGGCGGATCGCATCGGGATCATTCACAAGGGACGGTTGATTGCCGCCGGGACGCGTGAGGAGTTGCGGCTCCGGAGCGGACAGGACGGCGCGTTGGAACAGACCTTCCTGGCTCTGACGGCGCAAGAGGCCAACTTCACGGAGGAGAAGGTCGCTGCCGGATAGAGCGCGAGGCCGGGTATGCCTGCTTCATCAACGACCTCGGCTCGCGCCGGCGAACAGGGCAGCTTCCCCTCTCCGCTGCGCCTGCTCGTCGGTGTCAACCTCGTCCAGGCCTGGCGCCGGATGAAGGCGGTTCGCGAACAGTCCCGCCTGCTCTCTTCCTTGATCGGCCTTTTCATCGTTGGCTACGTGGTGCTGGCGTTCTGGCTCTTCCGCAAAGGGCTGGAGTTCGTCGCCACCTTCCCCGGTCTGGGAACACTGTTGGTCGAACGGCTGATGTTCCTGCTCTTTGCCTTCCTGTTCGTGCTGCTTCTGTTCAGCAATCTGGTCATCAGCTTCACCAATTTCTTCCGAAATCGTGAGACGACATTTCTGCTGGCCCTGCCCATCCCGGCGCAGACGATTTTTCGATGGAAATTCATCGAATCGGCGCTGCTCGCGTCGTGGGCATTTCTGTTTCTGATCGCTCCGCTGCTGGCGGCGTACGGCCTGACGCACCAGGTGCCCTGGCATTTTTATCCGGTCACCGTCGTCCTGATCGCGTTGTTCGTCGTCCTTCCCGCTGTGGCCGGCTCCTGGGTGGCGGTGACAATCGCGCGGTACCTGGATCGGCGAACGTTTCAGGTGGTGGCGGTGGCGGTGGCGCTGCTGTTGTTGCTGAGCGCGGGCTTCTGGTTGCGTAGCGAGCCGGTCACGGACGAGATGCTGGAGACGCGGGTGTTGGCTGTGCTCGATCGGCTGCTGATGAAGACGCGCTTCGCGCAGTTCGCTTTTCTGCCCAGCTACTGGCTCTCGTCCGGAGTGCTGCAATGGTCGGAAGGCGCCCTGGCCGCCGCCGGTTTCTTTGCCCTGGTGCTGTTGAGCTATTCGCTCTTTTTCGGCTACCTCGCCTTCACCCGCATGGGCGGCCTGTTTTACGAGGCGATCTCCGCGGTGCAAAGCCACGGCAGCGCGTTCTGGCAATGGACCTGGTTCCGTCGCTGGCAGAACCGCCGGCGGCCGTTTTCCTATCCGCGCGGCTGGGTGGACGATACCCTCGGCCTGGTCCGGATGATTCCCGGCGATATGCGCGCCCTGCTGGTTAAGGACATCCGTATGTTCTGGCGCGATACGACGCAATGGGGCCAGACCCTCGTGTTGTTCGGACTGCTGGGCGCGTATGTCATCAACCTCCGGCACTTTTCCCACCAGCTCACCAATCCCTTCTGGGTTCACCTCGTTTCCTATCTCAACCTCGGCGCGTGCGCGCTCAACCTGGCCACCTTGACCACCCGTTTCGTTTATCCGCAATTCTCCCTCGAGGGCAAACGGCTCTGGATCATCGGGCTGGCCCCCCTCGGTCTGGTCCGCATCGTGCAGGCGAAATACTGGCTTGCCGCGTGCGCGTCGCTGGCCGTCACAGTCGCCTTGATGCTGCTCTCGTGCCGGATGCTGAACCTCCCGCTGGATCGGACGCTGTTCTTTGTCGGTGCGATTGCTGCGATGACCTTCACGTTGAACGGCCTGGCGGTCGGCCTCGGTGCGCTCTATCCCAATTTGAAGGAAGAAAACCCGGGCAGAATCGTCAGCGGTTTCGGCGGAACGTTCTGCCTGGTCCTGAGTTTCCTCTACATTGTCTGCTCCGTGTCGTTGCTGGCCATCGGATCGCCCTGGTCCTGGATTCGTTCGGCCGAAGCGTCGCCGGTGTTGATGATCGGAAGCTGGATGGCATTCGGTCTCCTTTCCTTGCTGCTCGGCTGGCTGCCGCTCCGAATCGGGCTCCGCCGGGTGGCCCGGTTTGAATTATGACGCTGCTCATCGAACCGCAATCTGATTTGAGGAGAAGACCTGAACCACGGATGAACACGGATAAACACGGATTCTTTCGGAGAAAATCATTCGCCATCCTGAACACAATCCACTCTTATCTGTGTCCATCCGTGTCCATCTGTGGTTTCAACTTCCTTTTTACGCTCGCGCTGTTCGCGGCGACAACGTGCCCGGCCGAAGAAACCCTGTTTGAGGACAACTTCATCAGCGGACTGGGCAAAGGATGGTCGTGGGTGCGCGAGCACCGCGAAGGCTGGCGCGTGACAGACCGTGGCCTGGAAGTGCGGATCGAACCGGGAAATATGTGGGGACCCGCCAACAATGCCAGGAACGTGCTCGTCCGGCCCGCGCCCGACGCGGCGAGGGACGAGATCGAAATGTCGGTGAACGTCGAGAACAAGCCGACCGAGCAATACGAGCAGGTGGATCTCGTTTGGTATTACGACGACAGCCACATGGTAAAACTGGGCCAGGAACAGGTGGACGGGAAACTGAGCATCGTGATGGGACGCGAAGAAAAGGATCGGACGCGGACCATCGCGATCATTCCGCTGGACTCCTTTTCCGTGCGGCTGCGTTTCATCGTAAAGGACAATCGGATCCGCGGACAGTTTCGGACGCCAGGTGCGAACGACTGGCGGGACGCCGGCGAATGCGACCTGCCGGCGCCGGCCGGCGGCAAAGCGCAAATCAGTTTGCAGTGTTACCAGGGCCCGGCTAACGCCGAGCGCTGGGCACGAATCACGGAGTTTCGTGTCCTCCGCGCCGCGAAGTAACCTCGAGGTGAATCAGAACTTCACCTGCTCCAGGTAACGCAGGCTTTGGGGAATCTGCTCGGCGGCGGTCGGGGATTCGTCTTCGATGAAGTAATATTTGACGCCCGCCTTCTTCGCGGCCTTCAAAATGGCGGGCCAGTCCATCTGGCCGGTGCCGAGGACGACATCATTCGTCACATCCGATTTGCCGCTCAGATCGCCTTTGACGCCCTTCTTCATGTCTTTCACGTGCATCAGCTCCCACCGGTCCGGATACTTTTCCAGCCATTTCACCGGGTCGTGGCCGGGATGCACGACCCAGAACACGTCCATCTCATACCGCACGAATTTGGGATTCGTTTCCTTCATCAACAGGTCCATGAACGTGCCGTCGCCATGGGGACGGAATTCGTAGCCGTGACAATGATAGAAGAATTTCAGGCCGTGTTTGGCGAGCGCTTCACCGGCGCGATTGAAAACGGCAATGGCTTCGCGGCACTCTTTCTCGTCGAACTCGTCCTGATGCGCGATCCACGCGCAACCGGCGTATTCCAGGCCGAGCGCCTTTGCTTCGCGCGCCACCGCCTCGACGTCGT
>DATEKZ010000316.1:0-14543 GCA_035277185.1 Verrucomicrobiia bacterium | reverse complement strand
GCCTGCTTTCCGACGCATCGGGCCAGCCGAAGGAAATCGTCGGCGTCTGGGTGGAGATCACCGAACGCAAGCTCGCGGAGGACGCGCTGCGGGAAAGCGAGCGGCGATTCAACGAAATGATGCAAAGAGTGGAGCTGATTTCGTTGATGCTCGACCGGGAAGCACGGATCACCTACTGCAACGATTATCTGTTGCGGATTACGGGCTGGCGGCGCGAGGAAGTGCTCGGCCGGAATTGGTTTGAGCTCTTCATTCCCCCTGACAATCCCGGGTTGAGAGACGTCTTTGCCGGCCTCCTTGCGGATCAGCCTGGAGCCTGGCATCACGAAAATGAGATTCTCACCTGCCCCGGCGAACGGCGACTGATCAAATGGAACAACACGGTATTGCGTTCGATCTCCGGCGAGGCCATCGGCACGGCGAGCCTCGGCGAAGATGTTACCGATCTCAGAAAGGCGGAGGAAGCGTTCAAGCGCCGCGCGGCTGAACTTGAGCGCTTTCATCGCCTGAGCGTCGGGCGCGAATTGCAGATGATCGAACTGAAAAAGGAGATCAACGAACTGGCCCGCCAGGCGGGAAAACCCGCGCCTTATGATCTTTCATTCCTTGAAAGCCGGCCGGAATCCTCGCCCAGGCCATGACCAACCCGGACGTGTTGATGAACCCACCGACAACTCAAAACCGCCGTATCCTCGTGATCGACGACAATCGCACCATCCACGATGACTTCCGCAAGATCTTGAGCAAGAGGGACGGAACGGACACGGTCCTTGACGAGGCTGAAGCCGCGATCTTCGGGGCGTTGCCGTCGGTCGAGACAGCGCGCTACCAGGTTGACGCGGCCAGCCAGGGTGAAGAAGGCAAGAAAATGGTGGAGCAGGCGATGGCCGAGGGCCGGCCTTATGCCCTGGCGTTTGTGGACATGCGAATGCCCCCGGGCTGGGACGGCATTGAAACGATCAAAAGAATCTGGGAAGTCTGTCCGGATTTGCAAATTGTGATCTGCACCGCGTACGCGGATTGTTCCTGGGTCGAATTGCAGGAGAAGACCAATCCGCTCGACCGCCTTCTCATCCTGAGGAAACCGTTTGACCCCGTTGAGGTCCTTCAACTCGCCCATGCGCTGACCGAGAAATGGCGGCTGCTGCAGGAATCCAGAACGCGATTGACGGCGGTGGAGCGGATGGTGGCGGAACGTACGCAGGAATTGGAAGCCGCACGCATCGCCGCATTGAACATGATGGAAGACGCCGTTCGTAACCGCGAAAAATCGGAGCAGGCATACGAGGACCTCAAACGCGAGGTGGCCGAACGCCGGCAAGTCGAACAACAACTCCGTCAATCCCAGAAGATGGAGGCCTTCGGCCAGTTGGCGGGCGGCGTAGCGCACGATTTCAATAACATCCTCGCCGTCATTATGGGCTACTCAACCCTCCTGATGGACGACGAAGCCGTGGACGAGGGGATCAAAGAGCACCTGAAACAGGTTTATTCGGCCGGCGAGCGGGCCGCCAACCTGACCCGCCAGCTCCTGACGTTCAGTCGCAAGAAGGAAATGCAGGTCAACTCGCTGAACCTGAACGAGGTGATCGACAACATCACCAAGATGCTCGGCCGCATCATCGGCGAGGACATCAAGCTTCAGTGCCGCTGCCCATCCACCCTGCCGCCCATCCAGGCGGACGAGGGCATGATGGAACAAGTGCTGATGAATCTCGCCGTCAACGCGCGCGATGCCATGCCCAAAGGCGGTCAGTTGAGCATTGGCACGGATCGAGTGACCACTGACGCCGCCCACGTCCAGCACAACCCGGAGGCGCAAGCCGGGGACTTCATCTGCCTGAGCGTGCGGGACACGGGGTGCGGCATGACACAGGAAGTCAGGGCGCGCATTTTCGAGCCGTTTTTCACTACCAAAGGTGTCGGCAAAGGAACCGGACTGGGCCTGGCAACCGTTTTCGGAATCGTAAAGCAACACCAGGGATGGATCGAGGTGGAGAGCCACGTGGGCGTGGGAACGACGTTCAAGGTCTTTCTGCCTGTGAGTCCCAACCTGGAGGCTGCCGATGAGAAGACCACCCCCAGGACTCAAATACGACGCGGCACGGAAACCATCTTGCTGGTCGAGGACGAGGTGGCACTGCGAGGGCTGACAAAAATCACTTTGCAACGGTTCGGGTATCGGGTCCTGGAAGCCGCGTCAGGCGTGGACGCGTTGTCGGTCTGGGAACAGCACGGGTCCCGGATCGACCTGTTGTTGACGGACATGGTCATGCCCGACGGTTTAGCGGGACGCGAATTGGCCAGACAACTCCAGGCGCGCAAACCGGATCTGAAGGTGATCTACGTCAGTGGCTACAGCATGGATTCGGAAGGAACCGGGTTCAGAGCGCGCGAAGGAGTGACGTTTCTGCAAAAACCATATCAGTCACAGAAGCTGGCTCAGGCGGTGCGTAACCTGCTGGACGGAAAAGCGAACCCGTGACTTCGCCCGCGACACGCGCCGTTCGCATCCGAACGAAAGAGTACGAGGTCCGCGTAGAGAACTGGCCGGAGGACGCCCTGGCTGCGGCACGCGAATTCCAGCCGGACCTGGTCCTGTTGGATGTCGTGATGCCGCGAATGGTTGGCGGCGACGTTGCGGCGCGACTCCAAGCCGACGCCGGTCTAAAATCCACACCTATTGTGTTCCTGAGCGCCGCGGTGGGCAGGGAATGGATCGAGGAACACGACGGCATCGTCGGAGGATTCCCGTTTATCGCCAAACCGGCGAGTGTGGCCGAAGTGATCGACTGCATCGAAGAGCACCTGGCGTAGCGCGCTCCCAGCCCTATTCAGCCGGCGAAACGACCGCCGAAGCCGCCAGGCAATAGCCTTCTCCCTGGATTTTCCGGATCCACTTCGGCCGCTCCCCGTCGTCGCCCAGTTTTTTCCTCAGGCGATAAATGTGGGTGTCCACCGTGCGCGTGGTGGGGAAGTAGGTGTAGCCCCAGACCGAATCCAGAATCTGTTCGCGCAAGACGGGCTTACCGGCATTCCTGGCGAGCACTTCCAGCAGCGCGAATTCCGTTTTGGTCAGCTTGATCGGCGTGGTTCCGCGGGTCGCCTCCCGTTTCTCCAGGTCCACCAGCACGTCGCCGAATTTGAGGATCAAACTTTTCTGTTCATTCCGGTGTTGGCGGCGCAGTAGGGCCTTGATGCGGGCGAGGAGTTCTCGGGGGTCAACCGGCTTGGGGAGGTAATCATCGGCGCCGCTGCTCAATCCGCTGATCCGCTGCTCCACCTCCCTCTTGCTGGTGAGCATTAGAATGGGACCCTGGAAATTCAGCCGCCGCAATTCGGCGCATACAGCGGTGCCCGCCAGTTCAGGCATGACCCGGTCGAGGACCACGAGATCAGGCTTTTCCTTCAGCGCCACTTCCAATCCGCGGCGGCCATTGTTGGCTTCCAGAACCCGGTAGCCGTCCCGTTCCAGGCAGGCTTTCACGAAGTCCCTGAACTCCGGCTCGTCATCCACCACCAACACTCGTGGTCCAAAGGTCATGCAATCGTTATTCATTCACCGGGATGCAGCGACTTTAACCAGCCCCCATCGAACGCGCGATCTAATTTCCTGGGCGCGGAGGCCCTTCCATGAACCGTGCCCCCTCACCCCGTCCCTCTCCCCCGAGGGGGAGAGGGTGTCCGAAGGACGGGTGAGGGGGATTGCGATGGGTTCATGGTCCCAATGCATTGCGGAAAAGCGAAAGAGGGCTTCCCATGAGCCCGTTCCGGACCGCGCGACGTCCCGGCGCGCAGCGGTTCCGAAAGCGCTGGACCCTCACGCTATCGGGGCTGCTGCGACCGGGGGACCGGTCGCGCTCCGGAAAGTCTGGGTCCCGACGGTTTTCGCCCCGATTTGTGACTGAGCTGTGACATCTCTCACCCCGCTTCCTGCTTATCTCATGGTTGTATTAAGTTTATGCGAAAATTCAATCACGAGTTCGGACGCCAGCCCAATCATGGGCGTTGGAACGTGATACTCCCAGAGAGGGGACACCCGTACCTCAAACATGACCAAACCTAAGCAAATGTCGATTGGCCGCCAGGTATTGTTCGCGTTCGGAGCGCTTTGCTTGGTCCTCGTGTCGATTGGCGCGCTGTTCTTTGTCAGTTTGCGGGCCATCGAGCACCGACGCCAGACGCAGCAAGCCCGCGCCCATCATACGTGGGAGGTCGTTGACAAGGTGGCCAAGAACGTCGGGCTGATGCAAGCCAAGGTTCTCCAACATGTGCTGACGACTGATGCCGGGGAGATGCAGCGGTGCGATCAAATCATCCGCAAGCTGGATAATGCGAACGCCCGCATACTCACCGATTACGAGACACTCGTTGATAATGAGAAAGAGCGCCGTCTTTACGCGCGCGTCCTCCAAGCGCGAAAGGTGTATTTGGAACGGACCGAGGAGTTGTTGGTTCTCAGCCGCGTCAATCGGAACGCCGAAGCGGCGGAAATAGCACTGACGAAGCAGTCGCCGGCACACCTCGAATACCAGGGTGTCGCCAACGAGATGATTGACGAAGGCGAGGAGAATGCGCGCCAGTCCCGGGCCGACACCAGTCACCTCATTTGGCAACTCGGAAGGGACGGCGGAGTGCTTATCGGCCTGTCGATGCTGATCACCTTGGGGACTGGCTTTACTGTCGTGAGAGTCACCCGCCGGCTCCGAACGGACAACGAGACATTGCAAACTGAAATCACCGAGCGGCAGCGGGCGGAAGAGTTACTTCGACGCTCAAAGGAGCGGCTGCTCCATCTGGTTTCGACGAGACTCCAGACCGTTATCTCCGGACCTGTCTCGCGCCTCTCTCAGGTCGCCGGCGCCGCAGCCGCGAATCGGAATTACTCGGTCCGGACAATCAAACAAAGTGAGGACGAATTGGGCGGCCTGATCGACGCCTTCAACGAAATGCTCGGGCAAATCCAAAGCCGGGACTCGGCCCTGCGGGAGGCGCGTGACAAGCTGGAGGAACGCGTGCAGGAACGCACCAGCGAGCTGGAGGAGGAGATTGCGGAGCGCAAGCTGGTGGAGGAAGCGTTGCGGACGAGTGAATTGAAGTTCCGGCAGTTGGCAGAAAACATCCGGGAAGTCTTCTGGATGACGACACCGGATATGCGCGAGATGATCTATGTGAGCCCCGCCTATCAGGAAGTCTGGGGCCGCGCCGCAAAGAGTCTATATCAAAACCCGACGGAATGGGCTGAGGCGATTGTGCCGGAGGACCGGTCGCGCGTTTTTGAAGTCTGCCACGAACTGGCCTCCAGCCGGCCCAGTTATGATATCGAGTATCGAATCCAGCGTCCCGACGGGACCATTCGCTGGATTCGCGACCGCGGGGTTCAGGTGCTGGACGACCAGGGTCAGGTCTATCGCACCGCCGGCGTCGCCTCGGACATCACGGAACGCAAGCAAGCCGAAGCCAATCTCGAAGAGGCTCACCGGCAATTGGTGGATGCCTCGCGTCATGCCGGTATGGCGGAAGTGGCCACAGGCGTCCTGCACAACGTCGGCAACGTGCTCAACAGCGTTAACGTCTCGGCCTCGCTGGTTGCCGATTATGTCAAAAAGTCAAAACTCGGCGGCCTCGAAAAGGCCACGACGTTGTTGCGCGAGCATTCGGCTGACCTGGGCGCATTCCTGACGAGCGATCCCAGGGGTAAACTCCTGCCGGGCTACCTGGCTCAACTCGCCGACCATCTGGCCCAGGAGCGGCAGAGCGTTCTCGTCGAGCTGGAATCGCTCCGCAAGAACATCGAACACATCAAGGACATCGTCGCCATGCAGCAGAGCTACGCAAAGCTATCCGGCGTGGCTGAGACCGTAAAGGTGATCGATCTGATCGAGGATGCCCTGCGCATGAATTCGGGCGCGCTGACCCGACACGAAGTCCAGGTGGTTCGCAAGTTTGGCGACCGCCTCCCCGAGATCATTGTGGACCGGCACAAGGTGCTGCAGATCCTCGTCAATCTCATCCGCAACGCGAAGTATGCCTGTGACGAGTCAGGACGGAATGACAAACAGATGATATTGCGGGCCGTGAATGGGGACGGGCGGATCAAGATTTCGGTCGCCGACAACGGGGTGGGTATCCCGAAAGAGAACCTGACCCGGATTTTCAACCATGGCTTTACCACGCGCAAGGACGGACATGGCTTCGGCCTGCACAGCGGCGCGCTCGCGGCCCGAGAGATGGGTGGCTCGTTGAATGCGCACAGCGAGGGTCCGGGCCTCGGAGCCTGCTTCACGCTCAGTTTGCCCGTTCAACACACCGACACGAACACATGAATGCCACTTCACAACACAACCGACCCATTAAACTCAGAAGAAACCTATGATGACTGCAAAAAAGCGAATATTGATAGTGGATGACGACGTAAGCTCGGCACGACTGCTCAAGTTAAACTTGCATTGTTCAGGACGCTACACGGCGGAGGTGGTAAACGATCCGACAAACGCGGTCGCGGTCGCTCGCGAATTTTCGCCGGACGTGATCCTCCTGGACGTAATGATGCCCGGGATGGACGGGGGACAACTGGTTTCCCATCTCCGCGCCGTTGCGAAACTGGAGCACACACCGATCGTGTTCTTGTCGGCTGCCGTCACCAGGAACGAAGTCGCGTCACGCTCGGGATGCATTGGAGGTCTTCCCTTCGTAGCCAAGCCTGCGCACCTGGCCGAAGTGATTAAATGCCTCGAGAAAAGCCTACGCAACTGAAGTTCCGCGGACCGGTCATCCAGGTTCTCCCTCAGTCGAACTCAGGAATTCCCTGAGGCGTGGTGGCCTTCTTCGTGCTGAAACTCAAAGTGGATTCAGGGGACCGCCTAGGCGCAACGAAGCGCGATTGTCGGCAGGTCCTCAGTCCGGATCGCCAGTTTTGATATGAATCGAATGAAAGAGCCCGTCAGCAACAGAGTCATTCCCTTTCCGGTAAAACTGTTGACCGGGGCGCTCGCCCTGTCGGGTCTGCTGCTGATCGGGCTCGTTTGGTCCGCCTACGAGGCTTATCGCAAGGTCGATACGGACCAACTAAGGGACCTCCGCATCGCAGAGCTGCGAGGAACCATTGTCCATCTTGACGAGGTCCTGACCATGTCCGCGCGAATGGCGGCCGCTACCGGCGACCTGTCATGGGAACAACGCTATCGACAATTCGAGCCTCAATTGGACGCGGCTGTAAAGGAGGCCATCCAACTGACATCCGGGTCGGGGAGCGCCGAGGCGGCGACGAAGACGGAAGCAGCCAATCTCAAATTGATCGAAATGGAGAACAGGAGCTTCGAATTGGTTCGTAACAGCCGCGCTGATGAAGCCAAAGCCGTGCTGTTTAGCGAAGCGTATGAAACCCAAAAGAACATTTACGCTCACGGCATGGTGGAATTCATCGATCAACTCAAGGCACAATTGGCCGCCAGCCAGCAGCAGATGCGGCGGCGGGCGATTTTCTCCATCGCGATCGCAGCCAGTTCAATCATCCTTCTCTTTTTTACCTGGCTGACGGTCGTCGGCCGGTTGAATCAGTGGCGCACATCCCAGTTGACGAACTTTTCCCGGCTGGCCAGCGCCGAGGAAGAGCTTCGCAAGGCTCATGTTTTTTTGGAAAGGCGAGTCGAGGAGCGGACCAAAGAGCTTCACGCGGCCAATGCCGAGTTGAGTGCTGAAATCGTTTCACGGGAGGAGGCGCAGGAGGAACTCAAGGCGACGCACAAGGAATTGCTGATCGCCTCGCGGCAGGCCGGCATGGCGGAGGTCGCCACGGGTGTCCTCCACAACGTCGGCAACGTGCTCAACAGCGTGAACGTCTCCGCCACGCTGGTTACTGACAACATGAAAAGGTCGAAAGTCGGCAACCTGGGCAAAGCCGTGGCGTTGCTCCAGTCGCATTCCGCCGACCTGGGCACATTCCTGTCGGGCGATCCGAAAGGCAAACAGTTGCCCGGCTACCTCGCCCAGCTCACCGAACACCTGGCCAAAGAGCAGCAGAACGTCATCGCCGAGCTTGAATCGCTCCGCAAAAACATCGAGCACATCAAGGACATCGTCGCCTTGCAGCAGAACTACGCCAAGCTATCCGGCGTGGCTGAGACCGTAAAGGTGATCGATCTGATCGAGGATTCCCTGCGCATGAATTCGGGCGCGCTGACCCGACACGAAGTCCAGGTGGTTCGGGAGTTTGGAAACCCACTCCCCGAGATCATTGTGGACCGGCACAAGGTGCTCCAGATCCTCGTCAATCTCGTCCGCAACGCCAAATACGCCTGTGACGAGTCAGGGCGGAATGACAAACGAATGATCTTGCGCGCGTTTAATGGCGACGGACGGATCAAGATTTCGGTCGCCGACAACGGTGTGGGGATTCCGAAGGAAAACCTGACCCGGATTTTCAACCATGGCTTTACCACTCGCAAGGATGGACACGGATTCGGCCTGCACAGCGGTGCGCTCGCGGCCCGAGAGATGGGTGGCTCGTTGAATGTGCACAGCGAAGGTCCGGGCCTCGGAGCGTGCTTCACGATCGATCTGCCGGTTCAACACATCAGGACGAACACATGAAAGTCATTTCAAACGCAAACCGCCGGATCTTGGTCATCGACGACAATCGAGCCATCCACGCCGACTTCCGCAAGATATTGGTCGGCACAGCAGAAACACGCGGTGGCCTGGATCAAGCCGAAGCAGTCCTGTTCGGAGATGCTGCCTCCGAGTCTCAGTCCCCCGTCTTTGAGATCGATTCGGCCTATCAGGGGCAGGAGGGGCTGGACCTGATCGAAAAAAGCCTTCGCGAAAACCGCCCTTATGCCATGGCGTTTGTGGACGTCCGCATGCCGCCCGGTTGGGACGGCGTGGAGACCACGGCCCAAATCTGGCACCGGTACCCCGATCTGCAGGTCGTCCTCTGCACCGCCTATTCCGACTATTCCTGGGAGGAGATGCTGCAAAGGCTTGGTTACTCCGATCGCCTGGTCATATTGAAAAAGCCGTTCGACAACATCGAAGTGCTGCAACTGGCCATCTCACTCACCGAAAAATGGCGGCTTTACCAGGAGGCAAAGTGCCGGCTGGAAGACCTCGAGGAAATGGTTTGGGATCGGACGCGCTCGCTCGAAGCCACCAATGCGAACCTGGCGGCCGTGAATCGGCAGTTGGAACTCGCAACGGAACAGGCCCAAAGAATGGCTTCCGAGGCTCTCGTGGCCAACAAGGCCAAAGGGGAGTTTCTCGCCAACATGAGTCATGAAATCCGCACCCCGATGAATGCCATTCTTGGCATGACCCATCTCCTGCTGGATACCGCTCTGACCTCCGAGCAACGTCAATTTGCGCAGACCGTCTGCACCGGCGGCGAGGCTTTGCTGTCAGTCATTAATGACATCCTCGACTTCTCCAGGATCGAAGCCGGCAAACTGAGTTTTGAGCAAACGCCCTTCGATCTGCGCGAAGTCGTCAATGGCGTCATTGAACTACTCGCGAAACAGGCGCAAAGCAAAGGCATCGACCTGGTCCGCCGGATCGGGCCTGACACTCCAACGCAATTGGTGGGAGATCCGTCGCGCCTGCGGCAGGTCTTCCTCAACCTCGTCGGCAACGCTGTCAAATTCACCGACCGGGGCGAAGTCTCCGTGGAAGTGACACGCGAATCGGAAACGTCCGACGATATTACGTTGCGTTGCGCGGTGCGCGACACCGGCATCGGACTGTCCGCGGAAGCTCAAAAGAAATTGTTCCAAACATTTTCCCAGGCCGACGCGTCCACGACGCGGCGGTATGGCGGAACGGGACTTGGACTGGCCATCTGCCGGAAGCTGGTTGAACTGATGGGTGGCGCCATAGGCGTGGTCAGCAGTCCCGGCCAGGGATCCACGTTCTGGTTCACGGTGAAGCTGCCCAAACAGCGCGTGTCCGCGGCTCGCGACAGCGCCTCTCCGGATCGCGGTAGCACGCCCATGGCTTGTCACGCGCCGCATTCCCCCCTGCGCATTCTTCTGGCCGAAGACAATCGGGTCAACCAGCTCGTCGCGGTTCTTCATCTCCGGAAGCTCGGCCATGAGGTGGAAGCCGTGAACGACGGCGCGAAGGCGGTGCAGGCGTGGCAGCGCGGCAACTATCAGGTGATCCTCATGGATTGCCAGATGCCGGAGATGGATGGCTACGAGGCCACGCGGAAAATCCGCGAATTACAAACCGAACACGACCTGCCGCCCGTGCGCATCATCGCCATGACCGCCAATGCGATGCAGGGCGACCGCGAACTGTGCCTGGCGTCCGGCATGGACGATTACGTTTCCAAACCGATTAACGAAGACGATCTCAAAGCCGCGCTCGACAGAGCCGCCCGACAATCAGCGGGGACCGGAAGCGGCGACGGAGCCTGTGCTCCGCTTGCGTCACGCCAGTTGGCGGAAATCAGCAATTGATCGCGAGCGCCTCTTAGCCCGGTGGGTATTCTCCCTGACCTCATTTGGGGTGCACACCCCATTCCTTTCCAGGTCCGCGCTTCGTAATCTCCCCCTCACAAAGGGGGAGTTAGTTTGTTGGGAACCTGGCCGGCGGCGATCATGACGGGTGCTCAGGGTCGCCGCGCGGGCCATTTATACACCCCCCGCTCGCCTTCCGAGGCCTGATTCAGAGAGGAGCGCGGCCTTCAGAGCATGTGTGAAAATAACCAAACGGACCCTCCTCCTCGTTCTCGTTCTCGTCCTCGAAATCCCGAGAAAAGCCGAGGACGAGAACGAGGACGAAACGTTCCAGCGCATTTTTCACACAGTCTCTGAAGGCCGCGCTCCGGGGCACACACGGCAACTGCGTCGTTCCGCTTAGACAACAGCGGATTCCAACCCTTCCACTTTTCCACGATCCGCATCGAGCCGGACGCAGACGCCGAAGGGAATAGTGAGCTTTCGCGGAATGTGGCCGTATTGGAATCGCTCAACGGCCGGTACCTCCAACCAGCTCAGCACCTCTCCGAAAATCTGTTTCAAAGAAAGGTGCGGGTCTTTCGGTTTGTTCGGTGCGCAATCGGTAAAGTGGCCGAGCAACAATCCGGAAATCTGCGCCAACACGCCGGCGTTGCGGAGTTGAGTGAACATCCGGTCGAGCCGATGGAACTGTTCTCCCACGTCTTCCAGCACAAGCAGCGCGCCGCGATAATCCGGGCTGAAGGGCGTGCCGAGATTGGCGACGAGGAGCGACAGATTTCCGCCCAACAGCCGGCCTTCGGCCCGTCCGGGCTGACGCAGGACGATCGGATGCCCGGGCGGATTGGGCAGAGCGCCAACCTTTCGCGGCGAGGTCAGCATCCGCCAGAAATGTTCTTCCGTGTAGGAATCAGGATTCCTCCATAACTCGACCGCAGCCATCGGCCCCGAGAAAGTGATGAGCCCGGTCTTCCGAAAGAGTGCCAGTTGCAGCGCGGTGAGGTCACTATAACCGACGATGATCTTTGGCTGTCGGCGAACCGCGGAATAGTCCACGAACGGAAGAAGCCGCGGTGTCCCGTAACCGCCGCGTACGGCAAAGATCGCCTTGACCTTCGCATCGTTGAGCATCGCATTCAGGTCGGCAATGCGCTGCTCGTCGTTGCCGGCAAAATAACCATGCCGCGCACCGACGTGCTCGCCCACCTGGACGCGGTAGCCGAGCTTCTCGAGATAACGAACCGCGAGTTCGACCTTGCGCGAATCGGACGGAGCGCTGGCCGGCGCAATCAGCCCGATGACATCGCCCCGTCGCAGCCGCGGTGGTTTGAGAATCGTCATGCGGCTTTCAGAATTTCGGCTCCCGCCGCTTTCACAAGCAAATTCGTGAGAGCAGTCGCAAGTTTGATTTTCCCTTTTCGTTTGGGCACTCTCTTGAGACACGGATTTCGCGGAATCTCACGGATTGAATCGGTGAATCGGTGTTAATCCGGACTTTGTAAGATCAGTTGAATGCTCGCCCTCACCCCCAAGGAGAGGGCGAATCGTCATCCGCCTTCCGAGTCATCGAACCCACTTGAAACGAAGTCCGACAGCGGGCGCTGGGGAGAGAGGCGTCAGAACTTCCCACGGTCTGCGCTCGCTGTTCCCTCTCCTGGGCCGGAACGATTCAGTTTAACCACGGATCAACACAGATTAACACGGATGAGAGAAGGCCGGATGCGATGGTTCCGAACTCTGAACCGGATTCACTATTCAGTGAGCGTCTGAGCAAGGTCCTTCATGCTTGTTCGCTCCGATCCATCTGTGTCCATCTGTGGTTTCCTCCTGCATCGTTCCGGTGGGGGGTCAGGGTGAGGGCGAGCCAACCTGCGACGCAAGTGTGTTCCGACGCGAGATGCTTCTGTTTCATATTCCCGCGCTTTCCCGCTCGCTTAACAGGCGGCTTGCCCTTAGAAGCTTTCGAGCATGCTCAACTTCATCTGGCTTGCGCTGATCCTGCTCGCCGTGCTGATCGGCGGGTTCACCGGACGCATCCGGGAGATGACCGACGGCGCGGTGAAGAGCGCCGAAACGGCGGTGACATTGTCGATCGGACTGATCGGAGTGATGGCGCTCTGGCTGGGGATGATGCGGCTCGCGGAGAAGGCCGGCCTGGTTCAATCGCTCGCCCGGATGCTTCGGCCCGTTTTGCGCCGGCTCTTTCCCGATGTTCCCACCGATCATCCCGCGATGGGTTCGATGGTCATGAACATCGCCGCGAACATGCTTGGCCTGAACAATGCCGCGACACCCCTCGGCCTGCGCGCGATGAAAGACCTGGAGTCACTGAACCCGATTCCAGGCACGGCCACCAATGCGATGTGCACCTTCCTCGCGATCAACACCAGTTCGGTCCAGCTCATTCCGATTACCGCCGTGGCGGTCCTGGCTGCCGCCGGCTCTACCAATCCCTCGGCCATCATCGGCACCGCGTTCCTCGCCACAATCTGTTCGACCGCGGCCGGAATCGTGGCCGTGAAAGCGCTGGAAAAACTACGCGTGTTTCGGCTGCCATCGCCGGGTGATGAATCATCCACGCCGCAGCCCACCAGGGCCGCGAAGCAAAGTGGAAATGACGAACGCGCCCCGCATGCTGCCGAAGCCGCGCCGGGCCCGATGCCCGCCTGGGGTTGGCTCATTCTCGCGCTGTTCGGCGCTGCCGTTGCCTGGTTCTTCCTGCGGGAAGCGGTTCCCGGGTTGTTCGGTCGGACGATTCCGGCGGAAGCCGCGACGCAAAGCCCACTCGTCCGCGGTGTGAACGCGATTTCGCTGCTGGCCATTCCATTCCTGATCGCGTTCTTCCCGCTCTACGCCGCGCTCCGGCGCATTCCGGTTTATGAAGAGTTCATCGAAGGGGCCAAGGAAGGATTCAACGTCGGCGTGCGGATCATTCCGTATCTCGTCGCGATGCTGGTGGCGATCGGAATGTTCCGTGGCGCGGGCGGAATCGAAATGTTGACGGCAGCCTTGAAACCGTTGCTCGACGCGGTTGGTTTTCCAGGCGAACTACTCCCGATGGCGCTCATGCGGCCGCTGAGCGGCAGCGGAACGCTGGCAATTTTTGCCGACCTCGTAAAGACCCATGGCCCCGACCATTTGCTGTCGCGCATGGGTGGCACGCTGTTCGGCAGCACGGAGACAACTTTCTATGTGATCGCCGTCTATTTCGGCAGTGTGGCCGTGAAACGAACGCGCCACGCCGTGCCTGCGGGATTGATCGCAGACGGCGTCGGCATGGTGGCGTCCGTGATCATTTGCCGCATGGTTTTTAGTTGAGCCATGCGCCTTAACCATTTTCACTTCGGCTCCCATAGCTCAATTGGGTTTCCTTCAGGATCGTGCAAGCGCGCGAATCGTCCGTTCGGGTAAGTCTCCGGATTGACAGAGACGTCAATCTTCGCGGCGCGAAGCTCCTCCACCATCTCATCCAGATTCCGAACGCGGAGATTGATCATCCACTGCTTGTCGGCACGGCCGAAATAATCGGTGTCGTGTGGAAACGGGGCGAAGACCGTCGGCCCGGCTTCCTGCGACCAGGGCTTCTGGTTGTAGTCACCGGGCACTGGATCGATTCCGAGATGTTCCTGATACCACCGACCCAATGCGGCAGGATCCTTCGATCGGAAGAACACGCCTCCAATTCCGGTAACATGTTGCATACGGTTTTCTGGTGAATGACCCGCACTCAACGATCAGGTCGCGTTCCGTGGTCTCTTGGATTCCTGGGCGCGTCGTCCATACAAAATATCCCGGACCCATTTGCTTTCGTAGCGCGGGCCACGAATGGCAATCGTCAACATCAAGCCCAGCACTTCCCACGGCCCCACCACGTTGAGCTTCCGCCCCGAGCTGACCACCTTCGGCTTGAGCACAACAAAGCGCCCGGCCTTTTTGAGAGCCTGAACGAACGCGAGGTCCTCACCCGCATACAGGCTCTCGGAAAATCCGCCCGTCGCCCGGTAGGCTTCCCGGGTGCAAAACAGGAAACAACCTCCCACCCACCGGATGACGCGGGCCGCCCGAACGGCGAAAAAAAGTATGATGCGT
>DATEKZ010000315.1:0-2967 GCA_035277185.1 Verrucomicrobiia bacterium | reverse complement strand
AGGCCGTCGTGCTGGCCACCGGCGGCCTTGGGCGCGCTTACAAAATTACGAGCAACAGCTGGGAGTGCACCGGCGACGGCATCGCGCTGGCCTACGACGCGGGCGCAGAGCTGATCGACATGGAATTCGTGCAGTTTCATCCCACCGGGATGGTCTGGCCGCCGAGCGTGATGGGCATTCTCGTCACCGAAGGCGTGCGCGGTGAGGGCGGTATTCTGACGAACAAGGAAGGCCGGCGTTTCATGTTCGGCTCGATCCCCGACAACTACAAGTCGCAGACGGCCGACAACGAAGAGGAAGGCTGGCGTTATTGTCAGGGCGACAAGAACGCGCGCCGTCCTCCGGAATTGCTCACGCGCGACCACGTGGCGCGGTGCATCGTCCGCGAAATCAAGGAAGGCCGCGGCAGCCCGCACGGCGGCGTGTTTCTCGATATCTCCTGGATCAAGGCCCGCATGCCCGATTCCGCGGCACACATCAAGCGCAAGCTGCCGAGCATGTATCACCAGTTCAAGCAGCTCGCCGACATCGATATCACGCGCGAACCGATGGAGGTCGGCCCGACGACGCATTACGCCATGGGCGGCATCCGTGTCGATGCCGACACGCAAATGTCGTGTGTGCCGGGGTTGTTTGCGGCGGGCGAATGCGCGGCGGGCATCAACGGCGCGAACCGTCTCGGCGGCAACTCGCTTTCGGACATTATCGTGTTCGGCAAACGAGCCGGGGAATTTGCCGCGAAATACGCGAAGGAACACCGCGCCGGGGAGGCGAGCAACGACGCCATTGAGGAGGCGGCGCGGCGCGCGCTGGAACCGTTCGATCGTGGCGCACGCGCGGGCGGCGGCGCGGAAGGCCCATATCAGGTGCAACACGATTTGCAGGAGATGATGCAGGACCTGGTTGGCATCGTGCGCAAGGAAGACGAAATGCGGCGGGCCCTGGACGGACTGGGGAAGCTGCGGGAGCGAGCGCGGAAGGTCGCCGTTTACGGCCATCGCGAATACAATCCCGGCTGGCACACCGCCATCGATCTGCCCAATCTGCTGACGGTGTCGGAGGCCATTGCCCGTTGCGCCCTCGAACGGAAGGAAAGCCGGGGCGCGCATTTCCGCGAGGATTTTCAAAACATGGATGCGGCGTCCGGCAAGGTCAACATCATCGCTCGCAAAGGTCCCGACGGAACGATGCAAACCCGGCGCGACGCCATTCCGGAGATGCCACTGGAACTAAAACAGATCGTAGAGGACAATCGTTGAAGCGTTGAAGCATCCATGAAAACTGCCATCTTCAGGATCTGGCGCGGTGACGCCGAGGGCGGAGAGTTCAAGGATTACACGGCGGAGGTCGCCGACGGAATGGTCGTGCTCGACGCCATCCACCAGATTCAGGCCACTCAAGCCAACGACCTGGCCTGCCGATGGAATTGCAAGGCCGGCAAGTGCGGTTCGTGCTCGGCGGAAGTCAATGGGATGCCCCGTCTCATGTGCATGACGCGATTGAACGACGTCCCGCTCGATAAGCCGGTCACGGTCGAGCCGATGAAAGCATTTCCAAGACTCCGGGACCTGGTGAGCGACGTGTCCTGGAATTTTCGCGTAAAAAGGAAAATCAAACCGTTCAAGCCACGGTCGCCGGATGCGCCGGACGGCACCTGGCGCATGGCGCAGTCCGACGTGGACCGTGTCCAGGAATTCCGCAAGTGCATCGAGTGTTTTCTGTGCCAGAACGTTTGTCACGTGTTGCGCGAGCACGGGAAGCACCAGGAATTCATCGGACCACGGTTCCTCGTTCACGTCGCCGCCCTGGAGATGCACCCGCTGGACACGGAAGACCGCACTGCGGAACTGAAGGAGGCCCACGGCATCGGCTATTGCAACATTACCAAGTGCTGCACGAAAGTCTGTCCGGAGAATATCACCATTACGGACAACGCGATTATCCCGCTCAAGGAGCGGCTCGTGGACAGTTTCTATGATCCGTTGGGCTGGTTGTGGAGCCTGATGAGGGGAAAGCGCCAGTCCATTGAATCGGTTCAGCGGTCGACCGATTCAACGTTGTAACGATTTAACGATTAACGATTTAAACGATTTAACCATGTTCGACCTCAAACCCCTTTCCCGCGAGGCGATTCAAACCGCGCTCGAAAAGGCGACGCGCTACCGTCTGCTCAACGAGCCGGCCGAAGCGGAGAGCATCTGCCTGGACGTGCTGCGGACCGATCCGGACAACCAGCAGGCGATGGTCGTCCTCCTGCTGGCTTTGACGGATCGATTCAGCAAAGGTTACGGGGTCAGCGACACCCAGGCGCAGGAAGTCCTGGCGCGTCTTCAAAGCGAGTATGACCGCGCTTATTACTCCGGGATCATCTGCGAACGCAAAGCGAAGGCGCAACTCCACCAGGGATCGCCGGGGTCCGGTTTCACCGCTTACGAGTTGTTCCGCGAAGCGATGGACTGGTTTGAAAAAGCGGAAACGGCGCGGCCGGCGGGAAACGATGACGCATTGCTGCGCTGGAACACCTGCGCCCGAATCATCATGCGCAACAAACTCGCGCCTCGTCCGCAGGATGAGTACGCCCCGTCGCTCGAGTAGCTCCGCGCCTACTGGGACTCCTTCAGGATCGCGAGGAACTGCTTCATCGCCGGCGAGAGCACCTTGTTCTTCTTGTAAATGGCGGCGAGCTGCCGGAAAAACTGCGCGTCTTCGAACTGCACCTGAGCGAGGGTCTGCTTGTTGACTTCCTGGAGAATGGTTCCCTGCGGCACAATCGAAATGCCCGCGTCGATCTCCACCGCGCGCTTCACGGTCTCGATATTGTCGAACTCCATGACCGCGTGAATCGCCACGTTCTGGTCCTTGAGGATCCTGTCGATCGCTTTTCGGGTCGGGATGTCCGGCTCGAACGCGATGAACTTTTGGCCCGTAATGGCGCCGAGTTTGACGGTTTTCAGCTTCGCCAGCGGA
>DATEKZ010000314.1:0-12058 GCA_035277185.1 Verrucomicrobiia bacterium | reverse complement strand
GGGATTTCGTAGCCGAAGTCCACGTCCCCGGTCTCTTCGTAAAGCTTGATTTTGTAGTCGGGAGCGATTTCGTACAGCATCGCCTTGAGCGTATCGTTATCGAGCGGCGGGTAGTCCACGAGGTGGAGTTCACCGTTGATGCGCAACATGGGTGAATTGCCCGACGAGAGGTGAAGGTCCGACGCTTTCTGCTCGAACATTAAATTGAAGAAGGCATCAATCTTGGCCATAAACGCGTGATGAACTGTTCAGCTAATCGGTTTTAACTAATCCGACTGACCACTGCAAGCAATGTTACTGCCACGTTGAAGGAGCCGATAATAAATGCCCGTCGCGAGATTGAAGCATGCGGAGCGATCCCCTTTTTGCGCTTCATGGAGCTGGCTTTGTATTGTCCAGAATCTGGATATTATGACCGATTAAAGAACAGGATCGGGCGCAACGGAGATTATTTCACGAGCGCAAGCGTCGGCGGCCTGTTCGGTCAACTGCTGGCCTTTCAGTTCTCAAGATGGTTGGCCGAGATGGGGCCTGAGAATGGCCGGCTGCTCGAAGCCGGGGCTCATGACGGTCGGCTGGCGTCCGACATTCTGGGATGGATGAAAACGAGCCGGTCGGCGCTGTTTGAGACGGTTGAATACTGGATTCTGGAACCCTCGAAGCAAAGGCGGCAATGGCAGCAAAGCAGCCTGAAAGCGTTTGCGGGAAAGGTGCGCTGGTTCGATTCGTGGGAAGCCATCGGCCAGACGGGCGTTCGCGGTGTGATCTTCGCCAATGAACTGCTCGACGCGATGCCGGTTCACCGGCTGGGCTGGGACTCAACCCGAAAGGTGTGGTTCGAGTGGGGCGTGGCCATGGAGGGAGACCGGTTTGTCTGGACACGGTTGTCGATGCCGCACGATTCGGTCTCCGGGCTTCGCGCCGCGCGGTTGACACTTCCGCCGGAACTGCTGGCAGTGCTTCCGGACGGTTTCACAACGGAAGTCTGCCCCGCGGCGGTCGAGTGGTGGCAACAGGCGTCGACGGCCTTGAAGCAGGGACGATTGCTGACGTTCGACTATGGTCTCACGCGCGAACAGTTCCTGGTCCCCGAACGCGCGCAGGGGACTCTCCGGGCCTACCATCAACATCGGATAAGCAACGACCTGTTGGCGAACATGGGCGAACAGGATCTAACGGCGCAGGTGGACTTCACGGCGCTCCAGGAGGTGGGCGAGGCGGCCGGCTTGAAGACGGAAGGCCTGCGCCCCCAGTCGGACTTCCTGACCCGGGTTGCGCTGGAGACAAGGAACGCCGGGGCTGATTTCGGCACGTGGACTCCAGATCAGCTTCGGGAATTTCAAACGCTGACCCATCCGGAGCATTTGGGCAGGTCATTCAAAGTGCTGGTTCAAACGCGCTGACCTGGATGACGGCGATGCGGGCGCACGATCCAGAACGTCAGGATCACGAACAGAAAAAACGAGGCGTAAAGGAGAGTAAACGTTTGCTCGCTCCAATCGTAAAAGAGCACGCGACCGAACCAGTGGTGGATGAAGGACCCTTCATAACCTTCCCCTTCCCCGGCGTGCATCCGCAATCGATTCTCCCACGTGGTCAACGGGCAGACAAAACCGGCAAGCGATTCCATCAGCACAAATCCCATCGCCGCCAGATGAACGAGTCGAAACCGAAGATCGCGCACGAACGGCCATCGGCAAAAAAATCCAATCCAGATCAGGATGAAACCGAGGACCACGAATGCGACGAACGCGAAATGGACAAGCAGAATCGCGTCGGCGAGCAGCGAATAGAGCCTGTTGGAGGCTTGCATCGTGAGCGGGCTTCAGCCCCATCGGGAGAATCAGACGGCGGGGCCGGGTTTGCCCGGGGCGTTGACGGCGAACGCGTATTCGGCGACGACACGGCCGTTGATCAAGTGTTCCTGGATGATCTTTTCCAGGACCGCCGGCGTGCACGAATGATACCAGACGCCCTCGGGGTAAACCAAGGCGATGGGACCGTGCGCGCAGATACGCAGGCAATTGACCTTGCTGCGATAGACCAGGGGTTCAGGGCCGACCAAACCGAGTTCCTTCAGCCGCCTCTTGAGAAACTCCCACGCTTCAAGTCCCGCTTCCTTCGCGCAACAGTTCGGTTCGGTCTGGTCAGCGCACAGGAGGATGTGTCGGCGGTACTTCTCCAGCCCGAGTGATGCAGTCGCCTTTTGCAGCGTCGAATCCATAAGACAGCCATCACTTTAGCCAGCCCCTGACAGATGACCATCCTTGAATGCGAAGACGGGGACTGGGCACCCGTGACTTGGGAAGATTTGTCGGCGAGCTTGGTTGGATGGTTGCGCCTCGCACGCCTTTGCGGATGGGGTCTTCATCCTCCCGTTTTGCGGTCCTCACCTAATTCCCTAAAACAAGAATCCGTCTTCTGCTTCCCTGTTGGGTAAACACCACCAATTGATTCTAACTATGAAAGGAGTAATGAATCGGTTCGCCCGGCAACTCTCCGGCGGCGTCGTGATCATGCTGCTGGCAACAGGTCCGTCCATCGCAGTCGTCGGCGCGTTGGCGAAACCGCCGCCGGAAAGCGGCGCAGTCTTTGCCAGGCTGGCGCGTGTCGTGGAAGGAAATCGACAGGCCTATTTCATTTCGACTAATGGCCCACTCGTTGTCGGCAGAGAGGACGCCATCGCTCAAAACGGCGACTTCGCCGGAAAAACTTTTGTTTGGACGGCGACGGGCGGGTTGCAAAGCCTCGTGCTGTCGGGCGGAGATTCCAGCTACCCGATTGCGATTTCGGAGGACGGATCGACGGTTATTGGCCAATCGCAGGTACGGGTTGACAACCGACAGGAGGACCACGCTTTCCGTTGGACCAGAGCGAGAGGATTGCAGGATTTGGGCGTACTGCCGGGCGGCAGTTACAGCTTCGCACGAACGCTTTCTGCGGATGGGTCGGTGGTCATCGGCCATTCGCAGGTACTTGTAAACGACCGGCTGCGCGACCACGCCTTCCGCTGGACGGTGGCGGGTGGTCTCCAGGACCTTGGCACGCTGCCCGGTGGAATTGACAGCTATTCATACGCGGCTTCTGCGGATGGGTCGGCGGTGATCGGCTACGCCATCGTGCTCTCCAATGATCAACATCACGATCGCGCGTTTGTGTGGACGGCCTCGGGCGGTATTCAGGATCTGACGTTGCCCGGTGGAACTTACAGCTACCCGACCGCCCTCTCTGCGGTTGGGTCGGTGGTGGTCGGACAATCGCAGGTGCTGGTCAACAACGAATACGTGGATCACGCTTTCCGATGGACGGCGACCGGAGGTCTCCAGGATCTGGGGACGCTGCCCGGCGGAACCTGGACCGACACAACGGCTCTCTCTGCGGATGGAGCTGTCGTCATCGGGCAAGGAGACGTGTGGGCCAACGATCACTTTGAGGACCACGCGTTTGTGTGGACGGTCTCGAATGGATTCCAGGACCTCACGCTGCCCGGCGGGACATACAGCTATTCATCCGCGGTTTCGGCGGATGGATCGGCGGTCATCGGCCAGTCCCAGGTCCTGGTCAACAACCAGCCTGAGGACCACGCCTTCCGATGGACCGTTGCGGGAGGATTGCAGGATTTGGGGGCGCTGCCGGGTGGCAGCTATAGCTACGCCCGTACGATTTCTGCAGATGGGTCCGTGATAATCGGTCAGTCCCAAGTACGCATAGGCGATCAACTCCAGGAGCACGCCTTCCGATGGACACCCTCGGGCTTCCTCCAGGATCTGGGGACGCTGCCTGGCGGAATCGACAGCTACTCATACACGGCCTCTGTCGATGGCTCAGCGGTGATCGGCTTCGCCACGGACAGTCAGTATCAGGCTCACGCCTTTGTGTGGACGGTATCCAGCGGCTTCCAGGACCTCACCCTGCCCGGGGGCGATTTCAGCGATGCGGCAGCGGTCACTGCCGATGGCAGCCTGGTCGCAGCCAACAGCCTTGTGCCCGGGGACGCATTGCATTCGGTGCTTTGGACCGCTGCAGGCGGGGTTGTCGATCTGGGCTGCCCTCAGGTCACCGTTCCGGGTCGCGCGTTGATGGTCGCCGAAAACGGAGCCATGGTGGCCGGGACCACTTCTTTTGACTCCCAGATCTTCCATAACCCGCTGACGACAGCCTTCGTTTGGACTCCAGGCGAGGGTTTTCAGTCGCTGCTGCTCCCCGGTTCCCGTTACACCGCTCCACAGGCTGTCTCGGCGGATGGATCGGCGCTCATCGGTCGCTCGACGGTGCTCGTCAACAATCATTACGAGGACCATGCGTTTGTGTGGACGGCGCAGAAGGGACTGCAAGGTCTGGTGTTGCCGGGTGGCCGTGACAGCCACGCGACGGCACTCTCCGCAGACGGGTCGGTCGTGGTCGGTCAATCGCAGGTGCAGGTCAACGACCAGTATCCTTATCACGCTTTCCGGTGGACGGCGACCGGAGGTCTCCAGGATCTGGGCACGCTGCCCGGTGGAACCTGGACCGACACAACGGCTCTCTCTGCGGATGGAGCTGTCGTAATCGGACAAGGAGGCCTGTGGGTCAACGGTTACTTTGAGAACCACGCGTTTGTATGGACGGCATCGAATGGACTCCAGGACCTCACGCTGCCGGGCGGAACTTACAGCTATTCATTCGAGGTTTCAGCGGATGGATCGGCAGTCATCGGCCTGTCCCAGGTCCTGGTCAACAACCGGCCTGAGGACCACGCCTTCCGATGGACCGTTGCGGGAGGATTGCAGGATTTGGGCGTGCTGCCGGGGGGCAATCATAGCTCTGCACAAACCATTTCTGCGGACGGATCGGTAGTGACTGGCTACTCGAATGACCTTGAGGGGCGCAATCGCGATTGGGTGTGGACGGCCACAGGCGGTCTCCAGGACCTCACGTTGACCGGTGGAGTTTATAGTTACCTGACAGCCTTCTCAGCAGGTGGCTTGGTCCTGGCCGGCAAATCGAGCGTCCGGGTCAACAACGAGTATCCGGAACACGCTTTCCGATGGACCGTCAGCGGTGGTCTTCAGGACCTGGATACCCTGCCCGGGGGAACCTGGAGCGGCGCAACTGCCGTCTCGGCGGATGGGTCGGTTGTTATCGGGCAAGGCGACACGCTGGTCAGCAACCAGCCGCGGAATCACGGCGTTCTGTGGACGCAGTCGGGTCGTCCGCAAGACTTGGGCACGTTGCCGGGCGGAACCTGGAGCAGTGCAACTGCCCTCTCTGCGAATGGCGCCGTTGTCGTCGGACAAGGAAACGTCGTGGTCAACAACCAGGATCGGAACCACGCCTTTGTCTGGACGCCGTCTCGAGGTCTCCAGGACCTCACCCTGCC
Organism: Verrucomicrobiia bacterium; assembly: GCA_035277185.1. Taxonomy (GTDB): domain Bacteria; phylum Verrucomicrobiota; class Verrucomicrobiia; order Limisphaerales; family AV2; genus DATEKZ01. The sequence continues at coordinate 6,699 of DATEKZ010000314.1, read as the reverse complement.
CGGAGGAACCGACAGTTACATCATCGCCCTTTCAACCCATGGCGTGGCATTCGGTCATTCCTTCAATGGAGTCGAGACACCTTTCATGTGGACCAGGCCGCGCGGCAATCGCCCTCTGAAAGACGCGCTGGCAAAGGATTACGGGTTGAATCTCCGCGGCTGGGTCCTCCAATCCATAGATGTCGTGTCGCCCGACGGGATTACCCTTGTCGGTCAAGGACTGGCTCCCGACCGGCAACCGGGAGGATGGGTGGCGTGTCTCTCCGTGACGCAAATCAATCGGTCCTCCGCCGACGGCGGCGGTGAGACCGTCGAAGAGAACACCCGCTGACCATCCTGATCGACGGCGCGGTTCCCGATGTCAGCGACGTGGACGGCGACTCACTCACGGTTGTGCTCGCCGGCTAACGATTCACCACCTACCAGTTCGGCCTTTCTGGCAGGCAGGCGTCGAATTCCTTGACGAGAGTTGCCTCGTACTCTCCGGCGAAGTTGCCGTTGAAAAAGCGATCTAGTCCCTCCTCGCAAAGCCGTTTCCACGACGCCTCTTCACTGCCGGGATTGATCGGGAAGAACAACGCCCCGTTCTTCTTCGCCGCGTTGAAGTCGCCCGGCGCGTCGCCAATCATCAGGATCCGGTCCGGCGCATACTTGCCGACGGCGGCGAACTTGATGTGCTCGGTCTTGGTGCCCATTTCCTGGCCCGCAATCATTTTGACAAGGCCATCGAGGCCGTGCTCAGCCCACTCGCGTTTCAATGCCTCGGCGGGCGTTTGGGAAATGCACATGGCGTCGGCCGTCCGGTTGATCTTTTCCAGGCACTCGCGGACGAGCGGAAACGGCGGCACGCCTCTGACAATGTCCTCGATTTGCGCGTTGACGGCGTCGGACCAGCGTTTGATCGGTTCCAACCCCTTGTTTCCATTCTTCACTTCGGCATTGAGGGTCGCGTTCCCGAGCTTGGTCTCGCGCGCGATCCATTCGTCGAGCGCCCTCGTATCAGCCACACGGACCTTCCTCGCCTTGACCTGGGAACGTTCCCGCAGAAGGTTCAGCGCGCGCACCAGCGCCGGGAATCGGTTGGCGCCGCGGGTCTTGGAGTAAAGGTTCACGAATTCCCAGACTTCGCGGGCGTACCTGCTGGCGGCCTGCAGCTCGAAATGCTTGATGAACATCGGCGCAAAACATTCCTTGTGCTTGATCTCCATGCTGTCGAAAATACACCCGTCGGAGTCGATGCCGACGAAGAATTCTGTCGTGGGTTTGAAGTCTCTGAGGATTTGGGCGGGGTCGTTCATAGGTTTTGCGAAGCAAAAGTAGGTGGTCATTTCACCGGGGAGTCAAACAAGATTTGTTTTCACGCCTTGCACGGCATTTTCAATTGGTTGGACACAACGGACCGGTCCGGCGAGGATGGATCGATCAGCCATGTCACGTTCACTGAACTTTCTCACGATCACGATCGCGGTCGCTTTCGCCGGCTGCGCCTGGGTCCATCAGGACGCCACGCTCAAGCTCGATCCGGCGATTACGCCGTCCTCGATCGGCCGCGACGCGACCGTTGCGGTCAAGGTCCTCGACCACCGGGGGTCGAAGACAATCGGCTACCGGGGACTCGATTCGAAGAACGCATCGATTACGACCGATCAGGATGTTGCGGCGCTCTTTCAGGCGAAAATCCTCGAAGGACTGTCACGAAAGGGGTTCAACGCGGTCCCCCACGGCGAACGACCGGGACGGCCGCTCACCGTCGAAATCCGCCAGATCGAATACAAGACCGACATGGATTTCTGGAAGGGAATCATTCAGGCGGAAGCCGCGATCAATGCCTGGTCGGTGCGCGATGGCGCAAGCTATGAAAGGACCTATCGCGGGCAGCGCAAGGACACCACCCTGGAAGCGCCCGCCGCGAAGGCCAATGAACGACTGATCAACGGCGCCATCTCCGACGCCCTGCAAAATCTCCTTGAGGACGAACGATTGATCCGCTTCCTCGCCAACTGAATCCCACGCCGAGTGCCCTGGACGAGTGGCGGACAAAGTGTGGGACCTATCAATTCCCGGTTCCCTCTCGGCGGAGGTCACTCGGCGCGGCTGATGGATTCCCCGATGTTCGTTTGGCCTGCCGCCCGCAGCCCTACTGACCGCCCAGGACAAACCCGTGTTCCGCCTTCTTCGCGTCGAAAAAGACCAGTTGTTTTTGCCCGTTGACTTCCGCGACGACGCAACTTCCGGGCGGAAACAGCTTCAGCATCTCGTCTTCACTAAGGAATCGAGCCTCGGCGCCGAACGGGGGACTATTATATCCAGGCCGCCCGGCAATCGGCGCGGGCGCCGGAGGAGGCGGTCGCAGCCACCATAATGTCCCGGCCAGCACGAGCGTTGCGCAGGCCAACCGTCCGGTCCAAAACCGAAAACGCCGCCTTCGCCTTTGCGAGCCAATCGCCGCCAGCGCTTCGCGTTTCAAGGAACAGTTGAGTTCCTGCCAATCCTCGTCGGCCAGCACCGCATTCAGCAGCGCATCGTTGGATTCACGGGCATTCTTCATGACGCAAATGATTCAATAAATTCGTTTTTAGTTTCCGGCGGAGTCGGGCCAGGCGTGATTCCACCGCCTTGTATGTCTGACCCAGGGCATTGGCGATTTCCTGCAGCGGCAGCTCGTCCACGTAGGCCGCTCGCATCAGCTCCCGGTCCTCTGCGGTAAGTTGCTCCAGTGCGTGGTGCAGGGATGCCGACAGCCTGTGCTCGGCGTCCCCGCGTTCCACCAGCTCCGCTTTATGCTCCTCCAAGGGCACGAATCGCTGCTCCCGCTGTCGTGCGCGGCAAAGATCCACGTACGAATTCCGCGCCGAACGACGGAGCCAGCCCCACATTCGCCGTTCCTCATTGAAGACCCTGAATCCCTTCGCCAGCTTCACCACGACGGTCTGCAAAACCTCGCGCGCTTCCCCCTCATCACCTTTGGCCAGGACCAGCAGATACTTGTAAAGCCGCAAGCTGTAGAGATCGTAAAACCGCGTGAAAGCCGTCTCGTCACCGCGGCAAACGGCCTGAGTCAGCTCCTCAAGGTCATGCGCGCCGACGGCGGATTCAGGCGGAAACGACGCAACCGTGTTCCGCCGCGGACAGTGAGCGGCGGAATCCTCGATCGCGAGAGCGCCTTGAACGGATGTGGCCGGTGAGGAAGCCGCGGCTTTACCAAGCTCCGCGGCAGCCAGAGCTACCAGATCTGGATGCGACGCGGTGCCTGGCAGGCCGTTCATGAACTTTAAGCCTGGCGGGCGGCCATGATAACCGAACATTTCACAGCGCCCTCGCCCATCACCGGTTACTGTTTGGCGGGCGCCTCCGCCGTCGCTTTGGCGCTGGACACCGCCGCCTTCGCTTCGATCTCGGCATTCATCCGGTGGGCAGCCACCAATGATTCCACCATCTCGATGTAGGCTTCCGATCCGGAAACAATCAACACTTTCGATTCGCGCTGGAAACGGAACGAGCCCTCGAGGACATCTCCAACGCCTTTGGTCGCCTCTTCACCGTGGGATCGCGCGTCGTTGATATCGCGTGTCAACGCCTCCCATTTTGGTTGAGGGACCCCGGCCAGCGCGACCCCTTTCACCTTGGTAACGGCCCGCTCCATCCTGCCGTCCGCCGCGGTCTTGTCCGGCTCCAGCATGAGCACGTTCAGGTTCGTGGCCGGGGGGTTTTGCGCGGCACTCTCAGGTTCAAAGCGCCATTGGCCCAGCGTCGGACTCTCCAGCCGGTTATACACGGTTAACACCTCGCGCGGATCATTGGCGGCCACCCGAAGCTTCGGGACCTGAGTCCTGGATAACTTCTCTGGGAGCGTCAGAATCTGAACCAGCCTGGTCCGGAAATGCCTGTCCAAAGCCACCACAAAATCGATCGGGTTTCCTCCCTCAAAGACAAATATCTTTTTCTTCTCCGCGTGATTCACTTCATTCGTCTCCCGCGCCTGGACAGGGTTGGTGGCAGCCGTGAGGGCAGCCAGACCGCCCAGGGCAAGGGCCAATACATTCGAGCGCAATTTCACGTTCATTCGGTTGCCTTCTGTTTGTGTTATTGTAGCGAAGTTGACGGCCCTCGACACGCGTCCTGGACCGCTTCAGCCTGCTCTCTATTACTAAAGACGCTGCCACCGTCCGAATTCCCTCGAACTTTGAAACGCTACACGAGAACTCCGTTGCCGACCACGCCTTTTAGGAAAACCGCGGATGATCTCCGGACCGAAGACAGAAGCCTCAAATCTCGGCCTTCAACTGCGTCTTGAGCGTGGCCAGCATTTCGTTGAAGAAGCTGGCGGATTTAGGGGTGGTGGTCACGGTGGCATCGAAATTCACGAGCGTGGGCAGTGAACTTTGCGTCGGTATGTCGTAATACGGAAGAACAGACTTGATACCGCCGGCTGGGCCCACGCGGGTGTAGGAATCCTGCACGTGGATTTGCCTGACCAGCGTGATTCGATACCCAAGCCTATCGAGGAGGTCCGCGTAGGAATTGGTGCGCGTCACCCCTTCGCATAGCGCCTCCCGGTCGGAAGACAGGCTGTCCAGAATGGCCTTGAGCCCTTTGAACGGCTCGCCGGACAAAATGCGTTCGAAATTATTCGTTTCCACACCCGCGTTGGCTGATTGTTTTGCCATGTGAGTGAAAGCAAGCGCGCCTCTGTTGAACGAGGGCGCCGATCAATCCATCCGGGTTGACAGTCAGCGCTTGGAATAGCTTCCGGCACCGTAACCGCGACCGCCACCCGAGCGCTCTTCGCGAGGGCGGGCCTCGTTCACCTTCAGGGTGCGGCCTTTCCATTCCTTCCCGTCGAGGCCCTTGATCACTGCGTCAAAACCTTCCCTGGTGTTCATGGTGACGAATGCAAAACCGCGAGCCTGCCCCGTCATTTTATCCATGATAACATCGATCTCGTTCACCGGGCCGTGTTGTGAAAGCAAGTCCCGGAGGTCGTTTTCGGTGATGTCGAAGGGAAGATTCCCCACGTATAGTTTTGTATTCATGTCATGATGATCTTGCTGTTCGGACTTACTGTTTCTTTCCGAGAACCGTTCGTGATGATCGGTCATCGTTTCAAAGCACTTCTACTCTCCGCGAAGCGCACTATGCCTGCGAACATCCGAATGGGCCATCCTTTTCGCTTTTGCGTGTCCTGCTTCGGGTCCAAGAGTGGATAAACGGTGCCGTCTTATGTCAAAGCTTCCCAATACTTTGTTGGTATTCCGGCAATACCTTAAATCTATGAGCAACACCCGGTGCCGTTAAAGAAGCGGAGCAACTGAAATACAGGGAACCCTCCCAGCGGTGGGTCTCAGCGCGCGGGTGCGGTGAGGCTTTTGACGATCTCGACGTATTGTTGCAAGGCGCGTGAATCGTTATCCCGGTTCCAGGCAATGAAGTAGTCCGTCGCGACCGGCGGCGCCAGGGGCCGGATGGCCACTCCGGGGTGCGGCAACGTTTTGATGTGCTCGCGCGCCAGCGTGACGCCTAGCCCCTCGGCAACGAAAGTCATGAGCGCGGGTTCCGACTCGGCATCCTGGAGTATCCTCGGCGTAAAGCCCGCCGGTTGGCAGGTCTCGCAGAGCCAATCGCGAAAACCCGGATGGGTCTTCTCGGACATGCCGACAAAAAACATCGTCTTCAACTCGCCGAGATTTACCCGCTGCTTCCTGGCCAGCGAATGCCTTGCCGGCAGGACCGCCACCGTTCTGTGCCGGGCGATGCTTTCCCATTGGAGCCCCCTCGTGGACGTTGGAGGACGCAACCCTACAAACCCCAGATCGATCCTTCGCACTTCCAGGGCGCGAAATTGTTCCGCCGGAGTCATGTCGAAGAGATTCAACGCAACGTGTGGAAAGGCTTCGCGGAAGGCCCCGAGCGTTTCCGGGAGCAGCGCGAAGTTAAAATTCGACGAATACGCGATGTTCAACTGGCCGGTTTCACCCCGGCTGAGGCGCTGCACCGCCTGGACACTTTCCGTGGCCAGCGCCAGTAAGCGTCTGGCATCAACGAGGAAAGCCCGCCCTTCCTCGGTCAAGGCTACCTGGCTTTTGGAGCGGTTCAGGAGGCGTACGCCGATCTCCCCTTCCAGGTTATGGATCTGACGCGTGAGCGAGGGCTGCGCCAGATGCAGCCTTGCGGCGGCCCTGGTGAAATTCAGATTTTCCGCCACAGCCACGAAATACCGCAGGTGACGCAGTTCCATATCGTGTCCCGAAGTTTAGCCATCTCAATCGCATTAGCAACCGGTCAATGGCTTTTGAGGCCCAACGCCTCCGGCGCATAGACGACGCCTCATAGCTTAAAGGTATCGCCATTGCATCTTCTAAGTATTGGCGTGCGTGCGTCCGAGGGATGATCCTCAGCGTCGAATGAAACCGTACACGCGCAAGGCGTCGGTCCTTTGGGTGGGAACTCGTCAGCGTGGCAAAGGCGCCATCAACACGCCGAGTGCCGTCCTGAAAAAAACCCCCTACGCTTCCGGCAGCGACAATAAGCGTAAGAGCACGAATCCGCCTGAGCTGATTGCGGCCGCTCACGCTGGCAGCTTCTCGATGACGCTGGCCAATGAACTGGGAGAGGCCGGCTACCGACCGCGTCAAATCGATACCACGGCGACGGTCACGATGGAGAACATCGCCGCCGGATGGACCCTGACCCAGATCCACC
>DATEKZ010000313.1:0-5756 GCA_035277185.1 Verrucomicrobiia bacterium | reverse complement strand
CCGAAGGCCGCTTTGTCTCCGCCTTTTGCGGCGTATTTCTCCTCGATGTAGGCCGAGGCCTTCTCGACCAGGTCGAGCGTGAGGAAATAACATTCCTTGTCGTCGTTGGCCCAGTTGATCAGGCCGTGCTGGCCCATCATGATGCCGCGGGCCCTGGGGTGTTCACTGCAAATCTTCTGCATCTCCAGTCCCAGCTCGAACCCGGGCCGCAACCATGGCGTGTGGATCACTTCGTCGCCATAGATTTTCTTTGTCAGTTTGACCGAGTTGGCGGACGCCGCGACGGCGATGGGCGCGTTCGGATGGGTGTGATCGACGTGTTTGGCCGGGATGAACGAGTGGAGAGGCGTGTCGATGGAAGAGGCGCGGGGGTTGAGGTTGAAGGTGCAATGGTTGTACATCGCCACCATGTCGTCCTCGGCAGGGGATTTGGGTCCATTGTCTTTGCGCGCGGCATAGACGCGCTGAAGATCGACCAGCTTCTGCTGATAGAGTGATGAGAAGTTTTCTTTGGCGCTGGTGCGGAGGTCGCCGCCGGAGCCCTTGACCCACAGGACTTCAACCGATTCGGCGGTGAGCGGATCTTTCCCGGCGAGTTTCGACGACGTGTTGCCGCCGCCGGTGTTGGTGATGCGCTGATCGGATCCGAGCTTGTTGGAGCGGTAGATGAGCCGGTCCACGCCGCTGAGCTTTCCGGCTTCCGCGTCGTTCCAGAGGTTCAAGACGTGCCGGTAGGATTTCTGAGTCATAAATCGTTCTGGCCGCGGGGAGAGCCGCCGCATGGCGGAGACATTCAAGGACGGCGACATGCCGTCCCTCCCGCGGGAGGAACAGAGTTAGCTCACCGGGAGAATGACGTTGTGGCAATGATTTTTTTCCGCCAGGCTGACGGCGTGAGCGAGGACGGAATGAAAACGGAACAGGGAGCGTTGCCGCCAATCGGATCGCCTTCTCCGCTACAGATCGGAGAAGGCGCTGTCTCCCGCGCACAACCTGCCGGCCCGTGGGGTTTCTGGGCGACGGTGGGTCTGGGCGCGGCGGTTGCGGTTTTGTATGTCGTGTCACAGACGGTGATGTTGATTCTGTTTGCCACAGGTCTTGCGATTGCGGGCAAAGGAGAGATTTTGTCGGACCCCAAGGCGCTTGAATCGAACGGTCTTTTTCTGGCGGTGGCAACGTGCGCCGCGGCGCCGGTTGGCATTGGAATGACGTGGCTGTTTGCCTGGTTGCGAAAGGGCGTGCCGGTGAAGGACTACCTCGCGTTGAATGCGGTACCAGCGAGGACCGTGTTCCGGTGGGGCGTTGCGCTCCTGGGATTGCTCCTGTTGTCGGATGTGCTCACGACGCTTTTGGGCCGGCCCATCGTTCCGGAATTCATGGTGGACGCTTATCAAACGGCCGGGTTTGTGCCGTTTTTGTGGCTGGCGGTCATCGTTGCGGCGCCGTTAATGGAAGAGGTGTTCTTTCGCGGGTTTCTGCTTTCGGGATTCAGTCGATCCAAGCTGGGCGTTCCAGGTGCGATCGTGCTGACGGCGGCCCTTTGGGCGGCCATCCACTTGCAGTACGACTTCTACGGTATCGCGACGATTTTTGTTTTCGGACTTTTTCTGGGTTACGCGCGGCTGAGGACCGGTTCGATCTACACGACGATCCTGCTTCATGCGGTGATGAACCTGGGCGCGACGATCCAGGTAGCGGCGCTGCTGCGTGTTCTCGGTGACGAGTGATAGCGGATGCTTTGGAAGAGGAAAGGAGACGGAGTTGAATATTGGTATGTCTTCGCCAGGCGCTTTCACGGTTGTCGGAAATGATTGTCTTCGCTTACGATCCGCCGAAATATGCTGTGCGGAATCCGTGTGGAGTTGTGTGTTCAATATGACGCGCACTTCCCCCTCACCTCGGCCCTCTTCCTTTGGGAGAGGGAGAATCGTTCGCCGCTTTGGTTTCGCATCGGATCGCTTCGAGCGGTCGCAGTGCGCCGATGGCCGAAGAGGTTTTGGAAGTGCAAAAGGTGCCCGTAACTGTTCCCTCTCCCAAGGGAGAGGGAAAGGGTGAGGGGAAACGCGATGAACCGGCGCAACCAATCGAATGGGTCGCAGCGCTTCGTTGCCGGTTTGCTGATTGTTTGTCTGACGATCGCCTCGACCGGTTGCGAATCGGTGCGCGATTCCTCCATCACGGGTCGTTTTTGGGACTTTGGCGGTGTGAACCGTTGTTTGCCCGCGCCTCAGTCGAACGTGCGGTTGTACCGAACCAGCGACAGCCATGAGGTGCTGGTGACGTATGACGAATTGCGCGAAAAGGACGATTCGATCCGGCGTCGCGCCTTTTTCTTCAGGCCGAATCTCCGGCGCCTCGAAGGCGGGAAGAAGCCGAAGTTTGTCGATCCGGCCAGCATCGAGGAGCTGAAACTGGTGCAGGTGCTGGAGGCGACCGACACGAGCACGCCCGGTGATGCGGAGATTGTGGCAACGGTCTCGGACGACGGACAGGCGTTCACGCTGCATTGGGCGGGAACTCAACTCGGTCCCTACGATCTGCCTGTTTATGCGGACCCGGGCAACGGGGTCAGACGCTTCTTCCTGACGCCGCTCATCGTGGCAGGCGACGTGATCGTGGTGGTGGTGGTCGTTGTCGTCGTGGCGGGCATAGCGGTTGCATACCTTTACGTGACGAACTGCGACTAGTTAGAACCCCTCACCCTCAATCCCTCTCCCCGTTGAAGGAGACGGAAGTCCGCGGCGACGCCTGTCTCACTGCTATCCGTGCGTGGCTAAAGGAGTTTCTCCAGTCGTTGGTAGGCCGAGCTCCACGCTGCGGCGTGGGGCTGGATGGTTTCCAGTTTGAACGAATCGCGCACGATCTTTCGGGCGTCCGCGAGCGATTTTACGTGTCCCAAAGCCATGGCCTGGATGAGCACGTTGCCGACGGAAGTGGCTTCCGAGGGCCCGATGACTACGGGAATCTGAAGCGCGTTTGCCGTGAAGTGGTTCAAGAGGGAGTTCCGGGTGCCGCCGCCCACGAGGTGCAATTGCTCGATTTTGCGACCGGTGATCTTCTCGATGTCCTTGAGGGTTTTGCGGTAGAGCAGGGCGAGGCTCTCCAGGACGCAGCGAATGATCGGACCGGGCTTGCGCGGGACCGGCTGGTTGGTTTCCTTGCAGAACGCCTGGATCTTGAGCGGCATGTCGCCGGATGTGAGAAAGCGCGGGTCCGCCGGGTTGATGAGGGATTCAAACGGCGGCGACGACGCGGCGAGGTGGGTCATGACCTCATAGTCGAGGTCCTGTTCCTTTTCGGTCCAGTAGCGGCGGCATTCCTGAATAATCCAGAGACCGGCGATGTTTTTCAGAAAACGCACCGAACCGCCGTAACCGATTTCGTTGGTGAAGTTCAGTTCGCGGCTGGTGTCATTGATAATCGGCTGGGGCACCTCCACGCCCATCAACGACCACGTGCCGGAACTGAGAAAGGCCCAGTTGTCGCCGCTGGCCGGCAGGCCCGCGACGGCGCAGGCCGTGTCATGCGAACAGGACGCCACCACCTGAACGTCCTCCAGGCCGGTCTGTTGGGCGATCTCCTGGCGGAGGGGACCCAGCACCGTGCCGGAGGCGGTGACGGGCGGGAGCAGTCTGGGGGGGAGGCGGAGAGCACTGAGGAGCCGGTCGGACCACGCCTTGGTGTACGGACTGTAGAGCTGCGTGGTGCTGGCCATGGAGACCTCGGCGCGAGCGACGCCGGAGAGGAGAAAGTTGAACCCGTCGGCCACGAGCATCAATTGGCTGGCTTTGCTGAGGCGCTTGGGTTTTTCGGCACCCAACTGGAAGAGTGTATTGATCGGCAGTTGTTGAATGCCGGTTTCCGAATAGATCGTTTCCCAGGCCAGTTTGGACAGGACCTCTTTCATCCCGGCCTGCGAACGCGGGTCGCGGTAGTGATACGTCGGCGTGATCAACGAACCGTCGGAATCGAAAAGCAGGTAATCGACCGCCCAGGAATCGCAACTGACACTGGCGATGGGATCTTCGCGCACGGCCACCTTGCGCAATCCTTCAATCATCTCCTGGTACAATTGCGGGATGTCCCAATACAATGAGTCCTTCTCCCTGACGGGGACATTGGGAAAGCGATGAAGTTCGCTTATCTGGAGCTTTCCCTTGTTCAGGAAGCCGACCGACACACGGCCGCTTTCGGCCCCGAGGTCACAAGCTACGTAGTAGTTGCTCATATTCGTTCAGTTGAGGTTTCTGCAACGGTCGCTGGTCGAATTTGTCTTTTTGATCCGGAGGTCGTGATGTCAATTCCGCGCATGGACGACGTGGCGGCGAGGTTAGCGATTCGGCGTCCTGTCTTCAAGGCCCAACGGCCTCGAGGAGCCGCCACGTCCGAAACGGCCCTTTCGATGTCCAGCCTTGGTGCAGGGCAGTCTGTTTATTTGACGGCTTTGTTTGCCGGAACGCATACACCGACGTAAGAGCGTCATCAGTGCCAATTGCGGGTGCGTGGTGCAGTTTGCAATTGCAAGGCAGGGAAATTCTTCTCTTTTCCTCGCCGCGCGCTTCGTGCTCTAGTCTCTAACCCTTTATGAACAGGACTGCCTTGTTATTCGCGGGCCAGGGCGCGCAAGCCGTCGGCATGGGCAAGGATCTGGCGGAGAAATTCCCCACGGCGCGGACGTTGTTCGATCGCGCCAACGCCGCGCTGGGCTACGACCTGGCGAGTGTTTGTTTCAACGGACCGGAGCCGGAACTGACGAAGACCGAGAATGCGCAGCCGGCAATTTATCTGGTGAGCTGGGTCGCGTTCAAGTTGCTGAAGGAACAGGCGCCCGGGTTGAGCTTCAACGCCGCGGCCGGACTTTCGCTCGGGGAGTTCACTGCGCTGGCGGCGGGGGGCGCGGTTGATTTTGAAGAAGGCTTGAGACTCGTTCGGCTGCGCGGCCGTTTCATGCAGGAAGCCTGCGAAGTGACTCAGGGCGGCATGGCTGCGATCATCGGTCTGGATGAAGCGCCAACGCGCGAGGTCTGTGCGCAAGCGGGCGTTGAGATCGCGAACCTGAACTGTCCCGGCCAGCTCGTGATCTCCGGCGAGACGGAAAAAATCAGCCGCGCCTGCGAACTGGCCAAAGCCAGGGGGGCAAAGAAGGCCGTGCCACTGGTCGTCGCCGGCGCCTACCACTCGAAACTCATGGCCGGCGCGCAGTCCGGGCTCAAGGCCGCGCTCGACGCGGTGGACATTCAACCGCCGCGCATAACTGTTATTTCCAACGTGACGGGACAGCCGCACGGCGGCCCGCCGGAGATCCGGGCGCGCCTGGTGGAACAGGTCACGGCCTCGGTGCGGTGGGAGGAATCGATCCGGTATTTGATCGCGCAAGGTTTCACGCGGTTCATCGAACTCGGTCCGGGAAAGGCACTGAGCGGATTCATGAAGCGCATCGACCGGAACGCTCAGGTGCTGAACGTGGCGGACGTGCCGAGCCTTGAACAAGCCGCAGGGGCGTTAAATTCGTGAGACGTCCCGCGAGGGAGCGCGGGATTCCGGTCCCGCGGGTTTTGAAACCCGCGCTCCGGCTCACGCCTGGAAGCATGAACGCCATCTGGTTTTCGGAAGGACTCTTGTCAAACGCGCGTGCATCACGCATCACGTCTCATCACTCATGGGTTGACAGACGAGCACCGACCCCGGACAACTGGCCTCCATCATGAGCCAGCTGGCCGATCAGATTGCGGTTGTTACCGGGGCGGGCCGCGGCA
>DATEKZ010000312.1:0-4739 GCA_035277185.1 Verrucomicrobiia bacterium | reverse complement strand
AGCGGAACGACTACTCCTTTGCGCGCCTTCCGGGCGCGAATGCCTGGCGTTACTTCCGCACGCCGACCCCCGGGGCAGCCAACGGCACGAGCCTGATTGATGGCGTGACGCCGGACGTTCATTTCAGCGTGAAGCGCGGTTTCTTCAATACGCCTTTTAATCTGACGCTGGCCTCGGACATGCCCGGGGCCGTGATTCGCTACACCCTGGATGGGACACCTCCCACCGAGACTGGAGGGTTGGCCTACACGGGTCCGATACTGGTTGACCGGACGCGGATGATACGGGCCGCGGCGTTCAGTCCGAATCGAATCCCCTCCGGAATTGCGACGCACACCTTCTTTTTCAATCTGAGCGCCGGGGTGCGTTCGCTGCCAGCCATTTCAATCGTCACCGCCAACAGCAATCTGTTCGGGAGCAGCGGCATCATGGAGACCAGTCCGCGGAACACGGTCTTCCACGGCATCGCGTGGGAACGTCCGGTCTCGGTTGAGTACATCCAGCCCTCGGACAACGGCGGCTTCGCGATCGACGCCGGGTTGCGCATCCAGGGCGGTGGCTACGTGCGCGATCGCTATGATCCGAACGGCTCGCTCCCCTTCAGCAAGTATTCGTTCCGGCTCTATTTCCGCGGCGATTACGGCGCGAGCCAGCTGGAGTTTCCCCTCGTTCCCGATTCACCCGTTGAGGTATTCGACAAAATCGTCTTGCGCGCCGGAATGAACGATCATTCCAATCCGTTCATCCGCGACGAACTGGTGCGCCGGCTGTACAAAGACATGGGGCAGGTCTCCAGCCTCGGCACCCTCACGACCTTCTTCCTCAATGGCCTTTACAAGGGCTACTATAATCCCTGCGAGCGCATCGACCCCGATTTTCTGCAATCCTGGCACGGTGGAGGCGACGCCTGGGACGTCATTGCGCAGTTCGGCGAAATCCAGGAAGGCGACGCGGTCGCCTGGAATTCGCTGCGCAATTTCGTCAACGCCAGCGATCTCAGTGTCAACGCGGCGTACCAGGAGGCCGCGCGGCGGCTGGATGTCACAAACTTCGTGGACTATCTGTTGGTCAATATTTACGCGGCGATGGGGGATTGGCCGCATAACAACTGGCGCGCGGCGAGGGAACGCGTGGCGGGCAGTCGATTTCGTTACTACGTCTGGGACGCCGAGTGGGCGTTTGGTTTCAGCAATCCGGTCAGCCACAATACGTTCAACAACGAATTGAACGGCACGACGGAGGTTGCCACGTTCTACAAGAAGCTCCGCGCCAGCGCCGAGTTCCGCCTCCTGTTTGCCGACCGCATTCACAAACACTTCTTCAATAGCGGGGCGCTGAGCGATGCTCGCGTGCTGGCGGGTTTCACTCGGTTGCGCACCAACATGGCGGGCATTCTTCCGGGGATGAGCACCGCCATCCAGACCTCGTGGGTGCCCCAGCGCCGCGGCATCATCATGCCCCACTTCAACGCGCAGGGATTGCTGGCGTCGTCCAATGCCCCGGCGTTCAGCCAACACGGCGGCAAGGTCCGGCGCGGCTTTGATCTCACGATGTCCGCGCTCGCCGGAACCATTTACTACACGACGAACGGCACCGACCCGCGGTTGGCGTTTTCGGGAGCGATTTCGACCGAGGCCATCGTTTACAGCGGTGCCCCGGCGCGATTGGACGCCAGTACAATGGTCAAGGCGCGAACCTTGAACGGCGGCAACTGGAGCGCGTTGGCCGAGGCAGAGTTTTCGGTCGCGGAGATCGGCCTGCCGATCCGCATCACGGAGATCATGTATAACCCGCCGGGAGGCGACGCCTACGAGTTCATCGAGATACACAACGCCGGCAGCACCGCAGTGGACCTCGGCCTGATGAGTTTCGTCGGCGTGGACTTTCAATTCCCCGAAAACACGACTCTCGTGCCGGGAGCTACGATGGTGCTCAGTTCAAACGATGATCCGGCGGCATTCGCCTCCCGCTATCCGGGCACCGTGGTGACGGGTCAATTTGGCGGCAGCCTGGCGAACGGCGGCGAAAAGGTCGCGTTGCTCGATATGAACGGCAATGAGGTCGTCGCTGTTACTTATGGCGACGCGGACGGCTGGCCCAAGCAGGCCGACGGCAGCGGCTATTCGCTGGAAATAGCGGATGCGAATGGCGATCCCAACGCGCCGGCCAACTGGCGCATCAGCACGCAACTCGCCGGCTCGCCGGGAGCGCTGACAACATCGCCGCCGCCACCGGCGGCTGTGGTGATCAATGAGGTGATGGCCGAGAACCTGACGGCGGTTCCGAACGGCGGCGCGTTTGCCGATTGGGTCGAACTGTTCAACGGCGGCGCGCAAACGATCGATCTGGGTGGCTGGCGCGTGGGCGATGAAGGAAGCGAATTTGTATTCCCTGCAGGCACAACGATCGCCGCGACCGGCTACCTCGTGGTCTGGTGTGACACTGATTCGGCTGCGCCGGGTCTTCACACCGGTTTCGGGCTGGGACGCAACGGCGACAGCCTGTTCCTTTACGACGCATCGAGCAATCGCGTGGACGCCGTGAGCTTCGGACTTCAAATCGCCGACCTGACGATTGGTCGCGTCGGCGAGTGGAAACTCACTCAACCGACGCCAAATGCCGCCAATGTCCCGGTCACTGTCGGCGCCCAGACATCGCTCCGATTGAACGAATGGCTTGCGAACTCCGTTCCGGGCAGTGACGACTGGATTGAACTCTTCAACACGGATGCCGCCAATCCGGTCGGTCTGCGTAACGTCGGTTTTGCGACGTCGTCCGGCGCGGCCTTTCAGGTCCGTTCGCTTTCGTTCGTTCCACCCGGCGGATACGCGCTGCTGGATGCGGACGAAAATCCAGGGGCGGATCACGTTGGCTTCAAGTTGCCCGCCGCGGCCACGACTCTGTTGCTCTACGATGAGACCGGTCTGGAGGTGGATCGGGCGAGCTACGGCGTGCAAACCCAGGGAGTGTCGCAAGGCAGGCTGCCCGACGGCACGGCGAATATCGCCTCGTTCCCGGCCACTCCCAGCCCCGGCGCGGCCAATTACACCGCGAACTATTCCGGCCCGGTGCTGAACGAAGTGCTGGCGCGCAACGCGGGCGCGACGGCGAACGCCGAGGGTCGGTTCGTTGATTGGGTGGAGTTGTTCAACCCAAACCCAGCGGCATTCGACCTGTCGGGGATGCGCTTGAGCGATGATCGCGACAGCGTGAGTGCGTGGACGTTTCCAGCCGGCACGACCCTCCCGGCCAATGGTCATCTGGTGGTCTGGTTTGATAACGAGCGTCCGGCTTCGGTCGGTCCTGTTGCCGCACTCAACGTCGGCCGCGCGCTCAATGGCAGCAGCGGGGGTGTTTACCTCTTCAATTCACAGGGTCAGGTTGTGGATTCGGTCGAGTACGGGTTCCAGGTCGCCGATCTTTCGATCGGCCGCAGCGGAGGCGCGTGGAGGTTGTTGGCAAGTCCAACGCGGGGCAACGCCAACTCCGCGCCTGCGACGCTCGGTTCGGGCGCCAATCTCCGACTGAACGAGTGGATGGCCGACCCGTTGAGCGGCAACGACTGGTTTGAGATTTACAATACCGATTCGTTATCGGTGGAACTGAGCGGGCTGTACGTCTCGGACGACCCTTCCATCGTTGGCGCAACGCGGCATCGAATTCCCGCGTTGAGCTTCATCGCGGGGGGAGGGTGGGCGAAATGGGAAGCGGACAACGCTCCCGATCAGGGCGCGCACCACGTGAACTTCGCTCTGGACCGGCTCGGGCAGACGCTCCGATTGTACAACACGGCCGGCGGGATCATTGACGGCATCGACTTCGGCCCGCAATCGGTCGGGGCTTCGAGCGGTCGTCTGTCCGATGGTCAGAGTAATGTGGTCCAGTTTGCGACCACACCGACGCCGGACTCGAGCAACTACCTTCCGCTGCCTGACGTTGTCATCAACGAAGTCCTCAGCCATACCGACCCGCCGTTGGAGGACGCGGTGGAATTGATGAACCGTTCCGACTCACCCCTGGACATCGGAGGCTGGTATCTCAGCGACGATCCGGCGGATCTGCGCAAATTCCAGATTGCTCCCGGCACCATTCTCCCGGCGGGGAGCTACAAAGTCTTCTACGAGGGTGATCTGAGCGGCGGCGCGGGTTCACTGGCGCCGTTTAATTTCAACTCCGCGCGCGGTGACGCCGTTCATCTTTCCCAGACCAACGGCAACGGCGGGCTCACGGGGTTCCGCGCTGTGGCGGAGTTCGGCCCGGCGGCGAACGGCGTTTCCTTCGGTCGCTACGCGACCAGCGTTGGGACCGACTTTGTGGCAATGAGCCGCCATTCGTTCGGTGTGGGCACTCCGTCCTCCGTGCCGCAATTCCGGACCGGTGGCGGCGCGGTCAATGCCTACCCGCTGGTCGGGCCGATTGTCGTCAGCGAAATCATGTATCTCCCCACCACGACCGTCGGAACAAATACCGTCGAGATCGCCGAAGAGGAATACCTTGAGCTGCAGAACCTCTCGGCCAATCCGGTGCCGCTCTTCGATCCGGCGCACCCGACAAACACATGGCGGCTGGCCGGCGGAATCGAATTCGCGTTTCCGGCGGGCGTGACGATCCCGGCTCAAGGTTTTCTGCTGGTGGTCAATTTCGATCCTGCCACCAACGCCGTGACGGCCTCCGCATTTCGCATGAATTACGGCGTGCCGGGCCAGGTGTCGCTCTGTGGACCATTCGGCAGTCGACTG
>DATEKZ010000311.1:0-3191 GCA_035277185.1 Verrucomicrobiia bacterium | reverse complement strand
CGGCAGGAGCGCCTCGCCCAGCTCGGTGTAGCGCGTGGCCACGTCGAGCACCGGCACCTTCGATGACGCGAGCGCGTCGCTGAACACGCTCACCAGCCGCGACCGCATCACATCCAGGAATTCGTCGAGCCGGAAATGATGGTCCGTGCCGGCGACCTCCTTCAAAAACGTTTTCACGTCCACGATCTTGAAATCGAATGTGCCGAACGCGCGCACGCGGACGATGCCGAAGTCAGCGTCGCGCAGCATCACCGGGTTGCTGGTGCCCCATTTGTTGCCGGCGAAGAGGCGGGTGTTGACGAAATACACGTCCGCTTTGAATGGTGACTCGAGGCCGTACTTCCAGCCCTTGAGCGTGGACAGGATCGGGATGTTGTCGGTGGTGAGCGTGTGTTTGCCGGGGCCAAATGTGTCGCCGAACTGGCCCAGGTAAATGAACTGCGCGACCTGGGACTCGCGGACGATGAGTTGGGCGCCGCGTTTGATCTCCTTGTCCTCGTCGGGGAAGCGCCACGAAAGCGTGTCGCGCGAATCGTCCTCCCACTGGACGATGTCCAGCAGTTGTGTTTTCAGATAATCCATCAGTCCCATAATTGTCTCCGGTTAAGGTTCGGTGACATCATGGGTTGGAGGGTGCGGGTCGGGAATTAAAAAATCGGGCGGCAATTGTAACGATGGCGCCTTGCGGCACGGCCGGCACCGTAATGAACCCTGTGAGAGGAAACTCCACTGCTGCGCGCAGGGGGAGACCATACGTGAACCACCGTTCGAGCTCTGTCGGGGGTGGCCGCCTGCGCGTCAGCGTCTTGGAGTGCGCCTGTGCTCCGGCGCTGTCAGAACGGCGTGCAGCCGAGAAAAGCGCCGGAGCACCGGCGCACTCCAAAACCTGTCGGAACTCGGAAGTTCCGGCCGATCATTGCGTGCCAATGACTTTGCGCGAGAAATCAACCCGACGGCTCGATCTGTCGAATACGATTCAGATGCCGGCCGCCGGCAAAGCCGGTCGCGAGCCAGATGCGGACGATTTCCAATACCAGTTCAATCGGGATCGTCCGCTGTCCAATGGCCAGGACGTTTGCGTCGTTGTGTTCGCGGGCCCGGCGGGCGGTGTCGAGGCTCCAACACAGGGCGCAGCGAATGCCCTTGACCTTGTTGGCGACGATGGCCTCGCCATTGCCGGAACCGCCCAGCACGATGCCGCGCTCGAATTCACCGCGTGCCACTGCCTCGGCGACCGGCCGGATGAACAACGGGTAATCGACGGGTTCGTTGCTGAACGTCCCGAAGTCGCGAACGTCATGACCGAGTTCCACCAGCAGCGCTTTGATCCGTTCCTTATACTCGAATCCGGCATGGTCCGAGCCGATAGCGATCTTCATGGTGCGTTACGCTCGTTCCACTACAATTCCAATTGCGCCGAATCCATTCTTGCGTCGAAAGCCTGTTTAGGCATACCGTCCACCGTTCCCAAAAGAATTGGCGCTTCCGATAATTGTCTTTATGAGAGCTTCACGCAAGATTCTCGTGGCGTCCTCGCAACGTTCGTCGCGGTCAGTGGCCACCATGTCCACCAAGGTGGAAATCGAGTTCACAGCGAATACACCCGAAGGAAATCAGTTATGAAATCCGGCTTGCATTCTGTTTTAACTGCACTGGCACTGTTTGGAGTCGTCTCCAGGGCCGACGCGCAAGCCCCGACCACCAGGAGCGGCCGGCCGGTTGATCCGAAAGCCATTGAAAATCTGAATCGGATCAACGACGAACGCGCCAAACGCGGCCAGCCGCCGATCTCCGCTCCCGGCTACACCTACACGCCCGCCGATAAGCGCGCGTCTGCACAGCCCGTCGCGGAAACGAAGGCGCCGGCTGCGGAAGCGAACGTGCCGCCTGCAGAGGCGAATGCGCCAATCGCGAAACTGAGATGGGCGGACTTGGTGAACCGCCCCGAATTCTGGCCGGCGCAGTGCACGATGAAACAGCCGATGGAGTTTCAGAGCGGCGTGACCATCAAAGCCGGTCAGAAGGTCAAGGTGGACGGGTTGACATCGAAGGAGGTCGAGTTGAGCACGCTGGACGACAAGACCCAGTTCACCGCCGCTCAGGCGGAAACCGATGTGCTCACTGCGGCCAACGAGGAATACGCCCGGCTCACGCCGAAACAGCGGGAGTTGTCGTACGCATCACTTGCGAACCGGAAAGAATTGTGGCCGTACCGGGTGAAGATCACGCAGAGCTACGACCTTGGTCGCGGCCAACGAGTGCAAGCCGGTGACGAGGCAGTTCTGATGAACACCGAGCGCGGCAAATTGCTCGTGTTGTCGGAGAAACTCCGGACGACGTATAGCGTCGCGCCGCAGGCGACGGACTTTATGGCCCAGGCGCGAAAGTTTGTGGAAGACAAGAACGGCGCGCCGAGCCGCGTCGTCGGGGAGTTGGAAGGCAAACTGGTCAATTCCGTCACCGGCAAGCCGGACTCGCTCGATGCCGCCGCCCAGCCCCGTTACATCGTGCTCTATCGGGGATCGAGCACCTGCGCCATCACCCGCAATTTCACGCCCACGCTGGTCAAGTATTACAACGAGATGAAGCCAAAGCATCCGGAGTTCGAGATCGTGTACATCATGACCGAGTCGCCGGAGGATACCGGCAAGTTCGCGAAGGAACTCGGCTTCTCGTGGCGTGCGGTGGAGTACGCAACCACCGCCCGGATGCCGATCACCGGCAAACCCTTCGGCGATCTGCTCCCGCAACTCGTTGTGATGGACGGCACCGGCAAAGTGCTCGCCAACGGCATCCAGAGCACGGCGCCCGCCGCCCTCCAGAGGCTCGACGCGTTATTGAATCAACCGAAGGAGTAAACTCGAATGAGAACCATGAATCGATTGTTGTTGCGGACCCTCGCGTTGATCGCAGCGCTGAACGGCAACGCGGAAGAGCCCAAAACGTTGACGTGGGCCGATCTGGTGAATCACCCGGAGCGTTGGCCGGCGGAAACGAAGGTCAGCGTCCAACTCAAGTTCAAGAGCGGCGTTCTGCCTGCCGGCACGGCGGTTCACATCGAAACGGTGACGCCGACCGGCGCGCAACTCATCGCGCCGCAGGGATTCGTCTTTAATGTGGACCAGAAAAACTGCGATCTGCTCGGAGTGGCCAACGCGATGTGGACCAAATTCACACCCGAACAGCGGGCC
>DATEKZ010000310.1:0-5800 GCA_035277185.1 Verrucomicrobiia bacterium | reverse complement strand
ATTTGACATCAACGCTCCCCCTTCGGTCATCGTGTGGACATGCTCCGCACAATCCTCCTGCTTGCTTGGATGACAGGCACGACCATCTCTCGTGCTGCTCCGCAACCTCTCAACCTGTACGTCGCCACCAACGGCAACGACCAGTGGTCCGGACGTCTTCCGGCGCCGACCCGGGACGGCAAGGATGGTCCCCTGGCCACAATCCCGGCGGCATTGAAACGGACCGGCGAAGCAAAGAAGGGCGTCAGTAACTCCGCCGCCGCCGACCAGGTGAACATCCTGCTTCGCGGAGGCACTTATCAAATTGCCGAGCCGATCAGGATTCTCGCCACCGACTCGGGTGTCGCTGCGGACAACCCCCTGACCATGGCCGCGTATCGCGATGAAACGCCGGTGCTTAGCGGCGGCCAGCGTATCACCGGCTGGAAGCGTGTCGGCGATGTTCCGAACAAGTGGCAGGCCGAGATTCCAGAGGTCCGCGAGGGTAAATGGTATTTCCGGCAACTGTTCATTGACGGCCATCGCAGGACAAGGGCACGCACGCCCAACGCCGGCTACTTCCAGATCGATGGAGAGTATCTGTCAGACAATCCTGTGAAATTCAAATTCCGCGGCGACGATATCAGGAAGCAGTGGACGGACCTGGCCGATGTCGAAGTAATCGGACTGCAAAAATGGGTGGATTACCGCCAGCCGATTGCGGCGGTCGATGAAGTCACGCGGACGGTGAGCCTTCCCGGTCTCATCGCTCCTCACACCCGGGAATCGAACGCCCGCTACTTCATCGAGAACGCGCCGGACGGGCTCGACTCGCCCGGCGAGTGGTATCTGGATCGAAAGACCGGTGTCCTCAGCTATCTTGCCAAAGACGGAGAAGACCTAAGCAAGGCCGAAGTCGTCGCTCCGAGGCTCACCACAGAATTGATCCGATTTGAAGGAGACTTTGCCGGCGCGAAACCGGTGCATGACGTCGTTATCCGCGGCCTCACGTTTGCCTGCACGGACTGGACGATGGGTGAGAAGGGTTACACCGACACTCAAGCCGCGGTACCTATTCGCGGCGACGTCTTGGCCGAAGGCGCGGTCGATTGTGTGATCGAGACCTGCACGTTCACGGGGCTGGGCGGTTATGGACTGGAGCTGGGCCGCGGATGCAAGCGCTGGCGGGTGGTCGGCAACGAGTTTGTTGACCTTGGCGCCGGCGGCGTCCGACTCGGCGAACCGGCCAAACGCCAGGAACCGTTTGAGCAGAACTTCGGACACGTCGTGACCGACAATCATCTCCATCAACTGGGCCGTGTTTATGCCCCGGCCATCGGCATCATCATTTTCCAGAGCGGGCAGAACCGGATCGCCCATAACCATATTCATGATCTCTATTACACGGCGATTTCGGTCGGCTGGAACTGGGGTTACCAGGAAACCCCCTGCCGCGAGAACATCCTTGAGTTCAATCACATGCACGACATTGGCCAGGGCGTCCTCAGCGACATGGGTGCGGTCTATACACTGGGAATCCAGAAGGGCACGATCATCCGCAACAACCTCATCCATGACGTGAACGCCCACAGCTACGGCGGTTGGGGGCTCTATACGGACGAAGGGAGCACGGAGATCGTGATGGAGAACAATGTTGTCTATCGCTGCAAGAGCGCGACGTTTCACCAGCACTACGGCCGCGACAACATCATCCGCAACAACATCCTCGCCTTCGGGAAAGAGAACCAGCTCATGCGCTCGCGCGAAGAGGCGCACAACTCGTTCACTTTCGAACGTAACATCGTCTATTTCGACTCCGGCAATCTTCTCGGCAGCACCTGGTCGAATGACCGGTTCAAAACGGATAACAACGTCTATTGGGATGCGCGTCCCGGCGCACCCGTGGGCGGGTTGAAATTCAAGGACGCAACGCCTGGCGAATGGCAGAAGCGCGGACACGATAAACACTCGGTCATTGCCGATCCCCTCTTTGTAGGGCCGGAAAAACTGGATTTCCGCCTCAAACGGGATTCGCCCGCGTTCAAGCTTGGTTTCAAGCCGATCGACCTCGATGACGTGGGCGTGCGAGAAAAGTTCAGGAAACAGGTGCGGGATACGCAATAAGGAGCACCGCGCACCGTGGCGCACTCGGCCGAGCGCGGCGGTCCCACATTCGTTTCACGTCCAGGGTCAACCGTCTCTCGTCCGGCGACCCTCCGCAGATTGAAGATCTGCGATACGGCAGAGCACAACTCTGCGCTACGAATCAGCGACGGTTCAGGGCCGCAATGCGCAATCAGATTCGGACCGCGGGTTGCGCCTTGCCGTGCCGCTTCCGTCCGTGGTTTAATCCGATACGTATGAAAGTCGAAGCACTCCACATCGGACAACAAATTCGTCACCCGCAATACGGACTCGGCGTCGTCACCGCCATCACCGAGAGCAGCGCCGATATTCAGTTCAGCGACCTCAAGCGCACCATTTCACCGCAGACCAGCGAGATTCAGCCGGCCGAAGCGCAGGCGAGTGTCAGCGGACTTGACGTTCCCCTTGCGCAATTCGTCGATCAAATCGTCGGCGCCACGATCGACAAGCTGGGCATCGAGAAGCCTCAGTCCGTGGTCGAGCAACTGGCGACGCGATGGCGCGGCGGGAAACTGGTGCTCAAACCCGCCGATCCCAACCTGCAGGCCAAGGAAGTGGAACTGGAGGTTTTCTTCCACAAGATAGTGATGGTGCGAAACAACCTCCGCGTCCTGGAACAGAAGATCAACGGGAGCGAGACGCTGAGTTCCGCCGACAAATTCGAGTGGCAACAATACGTCACGCGCTGTTACGGCTCGCTGACCACGTTCAACGTGCTGTTCAAAGAGAAGGAAGATCAGTTCTAGGCCCTCAGGCGAGTTGGGCCTGTACCAGTTGGTGCGTGTCGCGCCAATGCTGGATCGCCGCCCGCAGATGCGCGGTCGCTTCACGAAATTCGCGTTCCAGTTCGGCCAGGCGCTCGCGCGACGCCTCGATCTTTCGTTCGGCGGCGCGAAGATATTCCTCTTTGCGCGACTCCCAATTGACGCGGGCCTGGTGGAGCCGCTCCTGGGCGGTCTGGAGAAAGTGCCGGACGGCCTCGAAGTTATGGCCGCGCCGCCCGTCCAACTGCGCCGTCAGGCGGCGTTGTTGCTCGGCGATCTCCGCCAGCAGAATCTTCTCGTCCGGCACCCGGCGCAATTGATCGGCCAGGCCCAGCCGTCGCAGCAGCCAGATGCCCCATTTGGTCGGGTCGAAGTGCCAGGGCTTCACGCCGTTGCGATAGTCGTGTTGAAACTCGTGGTGAAAATTGTGGTAGCCCTCGCCGAAGGTGAACAGCGCCATGATCCAGCTGTCCCGCGCCGTGCACCGGGTTGAATAGGGCCGCCGGCCGATGGTGTGGCACAGCGAGTTGATGCAAAACGTCATGTGCTGGACGCACACCACGCGGGCAACGCCCGCGATCAGGAATGCGCCCAACGCATCACCCCATCCGCCCCATGCCAACCCCAGCAGCGCTGGAACGACGAAGCCGACGAGCACGGCTATCAGAAAATAAAACCGATGCTGCCAACGCACCAGCGGATCCTTCAACAGGTCGGCCACATTGTCATAGGGCGGTTCCGGCTCGAGCTTGAACAGGATCCAGCCGATGTGCGCATGGAAGAATCCTTTCGTGATATCGTAAGGATCGTCGTGATCATCGACAAACTTGTGGTGCCGCCGATGGTCGGAAGCCCAACACACCACCGAGTTCTCGAAGGCCGCCGCCCCGAAAAGCAGCGTAAACATGCGCACAGGCCATTTCGCACGGAACGTGAGATGGGAGAACAACCGGTGATATCCCAACGTGATGCTCAGTCCGGTGGCAACGAAGAAGAATCCGAACAAAGCGGCGTGAAACCATCCCAAACCAAACTGCCACAGATACGCCGGCACAGCGGTGAGGGTCAGCAGAAGCGTGCCGATCAGAAACGCGCTGTTAAGCCAATTGACCTTGCTCCAGGGAATGCGCATAAGGGAATTCGGGCTCGGTGAAGCCGTGCCGCGTCGGATCAATAGCGACGCGGGCCGCGATCACCGCCGTAGTTGCGGGGCTGATCGGATCGCGCTTCGCGCGGGCGCGCCTCATTGACCGTCAGATTGCGTCCGTCGAGGTTGTGGCCGCTAAGAGCCTGGGTGGCCGCGGCCGCGGCTTCCGGCGTGGCCATGGTGACGAAGGCGAAACCGCGCGACCGGCCGGTGGCACGATCCAGCATCAGGTTGACTTCGTTGACCGTGCCGTGTTGTGCAAAGAGATCCTGCAGGTCGTTTTCCGTGACGTTGTAGGAGAGGTTGCCCACGAACAGTTTGTTACCCATGATGACTTTCTGCTTTTGCCAGACGCTTTTTGTCTCAGACTGTTCCCGACGGCCGGGTTTCAAATCATCATTGAAAGTGCATTCACTTGAAGATTCACCATGTCCTGAAATCGACGAGCGATCTGATGCGTCTCACCCTCCACTATCCGTGAGGGATTGCAAACTTTCTTTTGCCGTTGGAAGGCGCGGCAGCACTTCCAATCTTCGGTTCGTGCCCGACTCGCCGAACGATCTCGAAAACAGGGTGCAGACTTTTCGTCTATTCCGCCAGGAGCGCCTGCACTGTCTGAAGCAGTTCAGACGTGGTGTAAGGCTTGGGAAGAATGCGGTCAGGCTGGACAGGATACTTCTCCAACTCTTCCTCCAGGATGTGCGCGCTGGCCGCGATGATTTTCAGCTTCGGATGGATCAGGCGGCACCGGTGAATCAGTTCCAGGCCGTTGATGCCCGGCATGTGGAAATCGCTGACGAGCAGGTCCGGCTGTGGCCCGGAGGAACCGAGCGCCGCGAGCGCGACGAGAGGGTCGTTGAATACGCTCGTCGGGTAACCCGCCGAGTTCAGAAAAACTTCCAGCATCTCGCCCAAATCAGGCGAGTCGTCCACGACATAGATATGCGGCTTTGAATTCGGGTTGCTCATCGTCGTTGGCGGTGTTCAGGCGGTTCATCAACGCTCTCAAAAAACACAACATCGGTGAAAGAACTCACGGGTTGCGGAAAGAACGCCACAAACTCTCCGCGCAGTCAAATTCAAAGAGAGCGAGCAGATCTCACCACCACTTGGTTTTCCTCGACTTCTCTGGTAAACACAGGTCGTGCGTTCCCTCGTGCAACCCGGGGTGATGAAGTCCGCCGCGTTGGCAACTTGCATCACAGTCGTGGTCTGCTATCCGCGACTGGCCCTCTGGACGGATCGTCCCTACCAGCTTTGGTTTCTCTGCTTCGTTCTAGGATGGGCTGCATTTATGTTATGGAGCTTCGTCTTCGCCTGGCATCGGCAATACAGTGGAGAGGAGGTGCTCCTGGTGAGGATAGGGCCGTCCCTTTGGGTGGCAGCCACGGTTGCCGGTCTCATCGGAAGCGGCTTCCTTCATTTCGGTATTGATTCGATCCTTCGCCCACTGGCGCCTGAAGACTATCCTTCCACGATGCGCGCCTGGCTGGCGATGACCATGTTCATACTGGCTTTCGACCAACTCTTTGTCTGCTTCGCGCCCTTCGCCCTCTTCCTCCGGCTGGTCCGCAACCGGAACGTGGCGCTGGGGCTGACCGTTTCGTTTGGGGTATTCCTGGTGTATTTGAAGGCCCGCTCGTGGCAGGGCCAGTTTTCCGCGCCGTTCATCATGGCGCTGTTCGCGTGGCGAATTCTGGCGTCGTACCTGTCCGTATATTTCTATCTGAAGGGTGGCGTGGTGCTGACCTGGTGGTGGGTCTTT
>DATEKZ010000309.1:0-2756 GCA_035277185.1 Verrucomicrobiia bacterium | reverse complement strand
TGTAGCGGTAAACCGTTGTGGCGTTGTAGCGATCGGTCCTGGTCGCCGTTC
Organism: Verrucomicrobiia bacterium; assembly: GCA_035277185.1. Classification (GTDB taxonomy): domain Bacteria; phylum Verrucomicrobiota; class Verrucomicrobiia; order Limisphaerales; family AV2; genus DATEKZ01. The sequence continues at coordinate 2,705 of DATEKZ010000309.1, read as the reverse complement.
TGCCCAATGAATCGTAGGTGGTCTCGGAACTCGCGCCTGTTGAATCGATCGTCTTCGTGACGCGGCCTTTGGCGTCATACTCGAATTGCGTGATCAACCGGCCCGATTCCAGAGGCGCGCCGTTGGCATCCATCAGAACGATCCCATTGGCGTCGCGCTGGAATTTTATCCGCTCTTCAGTCAGACGATTTCCATTTGCGGCGTAGGTATAGACCGTCTTGGAAAGCGGAGTGCCCGTGCGCGCCGGCAGCCCTGGGTCTGATGGAATGGCCGGCGTGACGTTTTCACGAGTCGTCACAGACTTCAAATCGCCAAACCGCCCGCCGTTTTCGCCCGTGCCATAGTAATCGTAAACCGTGGCGTTGTTGAGGGCGTCGAGTGTGGACCAGAGCATCCCACTGAACGGATCGGCCGCCGCGGAGTGGTAAACATTCTCGGACAACCTGGCGCCTGAGGCCACGGGGTCAGTTCCAGAGAAGAGTTCCTTTGTCGGCTGACCTGCCGCGTTGTAGTCGGTCTGGCTATAAACCGGTCCATTCTCCGCGAATCCGGGTTCGACCGTCTTCGTGACCAATCCGAGCGAGTTGTACGTGAAATAGGTCGTGCGAAGATTCGCGGTCTGGCCGGCCTCATGCGTGTCGGTTACACTCGCTGGCGAGTAAGGGCTCGCTGAGCTGCCGAAATCAAACTTGCGGACGTAGGTGCGGTTCTCTTGAGCCACCGTCGACTGCTCTTCCGTCTGCAACATCGCGGGATTGGGAATACCAACCGGCTGAAGTTCAAACTTGCGCCAGGTCTTGAACAGCAAAGGATCCGTGGAAAGGATGACGTTGCCTTGGGCATCGGCCTCGTGAACGGTGACCTGCTCGGCGGCCTGGTCCGGACGCGGTTTGAATTTCACGACTTCGCGGGCGACCGGCGTGCCGTAACCGCTTGGCCTGTTCCCCTCAAATCCCGAGGTCTCATGCAGGAACGTGGTTTTGCGGCCCCGGGCGTCGGTGATGGATTCAAGCCGGCCGTCGTCGTAGTAGGTGCTCCGCGCGATTTCGATTCCGCGAGGATCAAGGATCGCAGTGATGTAATGGGGCGCTTCCGGTTTTTGGTATTTGTAGGTCGTCGTTTCGTAAGTTTCGGACTGCCGGTTCACCAGCTTGTGGACGCGGGCGAGATTGCCCAGACCGTCGTATTCGTACCGAACGAGTGGTGGCGCCCCCACCGACGGGTCCTGGCCGTCGCGTACGGCAATGATGCGATCACGCGTTCCGCGCTCGAGAACCAGAGACCGCGTCTTTTGCCCGCCGACATAGTGATCGACGCCGTCCCGTGTGATGATCAGTGTCTCTCCGTTCGGGCTTTCAATCCGGCTCACGTGCGGTTCGCCGTAAGAACGGGCGTGAATGTAGCGGCCGGGTTCGATTTCCACGTCATGCAGGCCCAGGTCTTCGCGTCCGATAAAATACTTCGTGCCATCCTGCAGAGTGAGAACCAATTCAGGCATGTCGTAGTTCTCGACGGGGCACCCTGGGCCACCGTTCTGCCAATAGATGAGCGGGGGGATAAACTGGGAACCGCTGTTCAGAAGGAAAATCAGGTTGTCACCGAACTCCTCTCCGGTGCTGGGCGACGGCGTCGAAAGCTTCGCGGAAACGCCCGGTTCAGCCTTCCAGGTCATGACATTTCCGAACGGGATACTCGAAGCGCCGGCGATCTCGTACAGGAACGTCGTGCGGCGCCCGTCCGGAAGAGTGAGGGTCACGTCCCAACCACCGCCGGTACGCAGGCTGAAGGTCTCGTCCGTAAAGGCGTCGGTGGCATCAGCACGGTTCTCGTTGATCTCGACGTCCAGGTCGTTGACGGCATAAGTCCATCCGTGTCCGAACTCGCCGTCCCAAGGCTTGAAGGAGTCATACGAGCGGACGATGGTCAACGGGAGGCCCGGCGTGGCCAATACGGCGTCTTCTTCCTGGAAGGTGAATTGCCCCAGCTTCAACCCGGTGCGGAGCAGGAATGGATAACGTGGGGAGACTACTTCGTCGAACCCGTCGAAGACGGCCAGTTCGAGTTCGTAGCTGCCATTGGCGAACGCCGTCAGATCGATCGCGCCGATTGGACCGTCCACAAAGCCGGGTCGGGCCACTGAAGGAGAGGCTGGCGTCACCTCGGCAACAAAAGTGCCGTCGGGGCGATAGAGAAAGATTTGGTAGGTGAGAGCAGGATCACCGATCCCGTCCGGATCGTGGATCGTGCCCTTTACAGTCGGGTTTCCGGTCTTAACGGCCGAGCGGGTGAACAGGGGCAGGGAGTCAGGCTGCAGGCTTTCTGTATCAGCGGCATTGAAGCCCGTAATCTCAGCATCGGGTGGAGTGTTTGGCGTTCCACGCAGGACCTCTACATTCACTGGGTCGGACACTCCCACTGCTCCGATCTCGTCGGTGGCGGCAACGGTGATTGAGTTGACGCCGATCCGCGCATTGTTCCACGTAAAACTCCACTGGTTTCCACTGTCAGGCGCGAATTTCTCACCCAGTTTCCTTGAGCCTGCATAGAACTCCACTTTCACAATGTCGGGAATGACCGTGGCGGGCAAGGGACCGACTTGACCTCCGAACAGGGGCCCGGTGAGTACGTCGGTGAAGAAATCATTAAGAAGATCGGCCGTGTTCACTTCACCAGGCGTCACCGTCGCGACAATCGCAATGTTGGCC
>DATEKZ010000308.1:0-3911 GCA_035277185.1 Verrucomicrobiia bacterium | reverse complement strand
CCCCCTCTCTCTCCGTCTCTCTCGGCCGCTCGGGCACGCATTCTCTCGCGCATTTGGTTATACTGCTCCTTCTGCTCCGGTGTCAGTGAGTCCTCATACTTTTTGCGCTCTTCCTCGGTTGGCCGGCGGCGTTCCGCAAACCACGGCGGCACAGGCATGTCGCCAGACGGCCGCATCCCCGCCGGCGCATTCGTGCCGGCGGCCCTGGCCACGGCGTCGTTGGTGGAAGCCACGACGACACTTTCCGGCGGTCGGAACCGGAGCGCGGCATTCGGGACGTGGAGAATGTTCGTGCGCTCGGCCGTGATGATCGACGCATTGGCGGTCATGCCCGGCCGCAGCTTGAGATCCCGGTTGTCCACCTCGACGACGGCCGTGTAGTTGACGACGTTGGCGTTCGTGATCGGCGCATATCGAACCTGATTGCCGCGTCCGTTGAACTTGCGGCCGAGAAAAGCATCCACGATGAACGAAACCTTCTGTCCTTCTTCTATGCCGCCCACGTCCGCTTCGCTGACCAGGGTGTCGATTTGCATTTTCGTCAGGTCGTTTGCGATCGTGAACAGCTCGGGCGTGTTGAAGCTGGCGGCGACCGTCTGGCCGGCATCGACTTTCCGCGAAATGACGATGCCGCTGATCGGGGCGTAAATGGTGGTGCGATCGAGATCCACTTTTGCGGTGTCCACTGACGCCTGGCGGATTTTTACGTTGGCCTCCGCCTGCAGCAACTCGACCTCCGCCTGCTGGAATTCGCTCTCCGAGATAAGCCGGTCCGCAAAAAGTTGCTTGGCGCGTTTGGCATTGAATTTGGCCAACTCGAGTCCGGCCTGCGAGTTTGCGAGGTCGGCGTCGGCACGGGCGAGCGCGCGTTCGTAAGTGGCCGGATCAATCCTCGCGAGCACATCGCCCTGCTGAACCTTCGAGTTAAAATCGACTTTCAGTTCCGTGATCGTGCCGGAGATCTGGCTCCCGACCGTGACCGTGCGAACCGGGTTCAGCGCGCCATTGGCGGTGACGGATTGGGTGATCTCACCCTTTTTCACGGACGTGGTCTTGAAATCGAGCGGCTCTTCTTTGGAGCGCCTCTGATAGATGAGAACGGCGACGGCAACGCCGGCGACAACGGCTATGACCAACAGCCATTTGCCGAAGGATGACTTTTTTCTGAGTGCCATAAGAATCGTAATCCGCAATTCCGCTTCCAGCCGTCACTCAGACAAGCGCGGGCGGGTGACAAAGTCCGCCAGATTATCCGCAGAATGATTTCCCAACTCCGGCCGGTTCATCCGCGCAGGTGGCTCCGATCAAATCGATTGGGGCGGGACATTGGTGGCATTGTCATGCCGCCTTTCGGGATCTTTGCGCTTGCCACCGGAACGCTCGCCCTTTCGTTTGTCTTCCATTTGTTCCAACTGGGCCCGTTGCGCCCGGGTGAGCTGGAGTGCCGCGGCAATTTCCTCGTTGGACTTGCGGAACAATTCATCGATCTCCTTCACGGTCCGGGAACGAATCTCCTCCATTCCTCTGACCCGCTTCTCCAGGAGCGGCTCAAGCTGCTGCACCTGCGCGGCCGTCAGGCTCAGCTCGGATTGCATGCGGTCCCGAAAATGAGAGCACATTTTCTTGTGATCCCACTGCCGGCTCGACTTCTGTTTCGTCTCCCCCCAACTGATCACGGCGCCCGTAATTCCTCCGGCGACAAAAATCAGCGCGAGATACAGAATGATTTTGCTCTTCGTCAGATGATTCATGGCAACATGCTCATTTGGATGGCCGAGTCGGTAATCGCGTCCGCACCCGGTTCCCGCTCCTGCAACGAGCGATAATTCATCACGACGCTCAACGCCATAATCAGGGCCGAACAGATCAGCGCGCCGCGGAGCAGCAACGTCCACGAGGGCGCCTCGTTGTCACCGCGTCGCGCCCGCCAATCGGCCAGCGCGCGCGTCTCGAAGCCAAAGGGCATCTCCGCCGGCGGTTCTGCCGGCGCCTGCCGGGCCGCCGCCGCCAATCGATTCCAGTTGTCCGGTTTCATATCTCCTCCTGTTTCATCATTCTGGCGAATTGCTTGCGCAGCTTTATCCGCGCGCGAAACGCTCTGACCTTGATGACCGAGGCGTTCCATCCGGTCAATTGCCTCACTTCCGCCACCGACCGCTCTTCCAGGTCGAGCATGCTGAGAATGAGGCGGTCCTTCGGGGAAAGCATCTCCAACATTTTGTGGGCGAGGTCGCGCGCGGCCAGTTGCTCCGCCGGGTCGGGCCCCTTGTCCGTCGAAACGACGTTCTCCAGCACGTCCGCTTCCTCTTCGTTCAGGTCGGCCATCCGCAGTTCCGGACGGCATCGTTCCGAACGCAGCGCGTTGAAACAGGTGTTTACCGCGACGCGCGAGACCCAGTGTTCGAAAGGAACGGCGCCCGAGTATTGGTCGATGTGGGCAAACATCTTTCCGAAAATGGTTTGAGCCAGATCTTCTTCATCGATGCGCCGCGGCAAATGGGAACGCACGATCTTCATGACCAATGGATAGAGCTCGCGCACCAGCGAACGCGCCGCTTCTTCGTCTCGCTGCCGCACCCGCTCCAGACAGGCCGCCATATCAAGGCCGGCCTCAGCCATTTCCTGTTGCATACTCGCGACGCCACATAACGTGATGACCCCGGATGGCCGCCCACGGTTACGGGCTGTCAGCAACTTATAACCGGAAACCCGACCAGCGTCATGCGAAGAAATGCAGGCCGTCCGTCCGGCGGTCCGGCACTCGAAACTCGACATTCAACGGCCCGTTCCCATCCTTGCCCCATGCAAATCCATTTCTTCGGCGCCACCCGCACGACGACCGGTTCGATGTTTTTGCTGGAGGTCAACCAACGCCGGTTGTTGCTCGAATGCGGGCTGTTTCAAGGCAGGCGCGCCGAATCCATCGAACGCAACCGGCAATTCCCTTTCGATCCCAAAACCATTGACGCGGTGGTCCTCAGCCATGCCCACATCGATCACGCCGGGAATCTGCCCAACCTTTGCAAGAACGGGTTCGAGGGCAGCATCTACTCCACCTTTGCCACCCGCGATCTCTCCGCCATCATGCTGGAGGACTCGGCCGAAGTGCAACGGGCGGACGCCGAATTCGTTTCAAAAAAGCGGGCCAGGCAGGGCCTGACGCCCGTCGAACCTCTCTATTCCGCCGTCGAAGCCGAGAAGGCGGTGCGCCAGTTTGTTTCGATCAACTACGATCGTTCCTTTCCCGTCGTCGATGGCGTCACCGTCACGTTCCGCGACGCCGGACATATTCTGGGCGCGGCCCAGGTGGTTTTCGACATCGCGGAGAACGGGCGGAAATACCGCTTCCTGTTCAGCGGCGACATTGGCCGTGGCGACGACGACATCCTGCGCGATCCGGAGCCGGTTGAAAACGTGGACTATCTTCAGATTGAGAGCACCTACGGCGCGCGGGAACATTCACCGAAAGCGAGCGCGAAGGAAGAAGTGGGGCGCCTGGTGCGCGAGACGGTGGCTCGGGGCGGGAAAGTGATTGTTCCTGCGTTCTCCGTCGGCCGGACACAGCAGATCGTTTACAACCTCAACCAACTCACGGACGAGGGCCGCCTTTCCCGCGTGCCGATCTTCGTCGATAGTCCGCTCAGCGTGAACGCGACGGAGGTTTATCGCCTTCATCCGGAATGCTTCAACGACGAGATTTATCGGTTTCTGCGCGAGAAGCAGAATCCCTTCGGCATGGAGAACCTCACTTACATCCGCGAGGTTGCTCATTCGATGAAACTCAACGATCTGAAAGAGCCGGCTATCATCATCAGCGCATCGGGCATGTGCGAAGCCGGCCGCATCCGGCATCATTTGAAAAACCACATCGGCAACGCGAACAATCTGATTCTGTTCATCGGGTATTGCGC
>DATEKZ010000307.1:0-3057 GCA_035277185.1 Verrucomicrobiia bacterium | reverse complement strand
AACTTTTGGAGAAGAGCCGCGGGCATATCTTTATTTCGACTTAAGGCGGCATTGGCGACCTCCATCTGGAGGCGCTGCACGGTGTCACCGATCCGCTGGCTGGCAAAACCGAGCGAATTGCCTTCGAGCGGCATTCCCTGGGCGAGGCGCTTGAACTCGGCGGTTGTTTTCAGGCCGGGCAATTTACCGGCCTTCACCGCCATCATGTTTCTCACCAGTTCGTCGTTGGATGCGATGAACAGATGATCGCCCTGCCGCACGATCGTGGGCCGGAGTGTCACGGGGAGGGGCAGCGGGATCGGCATGGTGCGCACCCGCACGCCACCCTCGTCGGCGCGGATCACCTGTGGATTCTCCTGAAGCGTGCGGTCGATCCAGTTGAACAGGGTGTCGTCTTTGACTTTGAGGACGATGACCAGCCCCGGCTCTCCGACCTCGAAGGCTGCGTCCGGCAGGGGAATCTTGATCTTGTTGGCGTCGTTGAGCGTGACGAACGCGCCGCATTGGCCACCGAGCGAGCCGAGCAATTCATCGAGCCTCTTGCCCGTGGCCTGCTGGACAACTCCGTTCAGTTGTTCAAGTCCGTCCTTCGCCTCCGTGAATCCCGCCTGGCCCACCTCTTTGACCATGGCGCTCCAGAGGGCGCCGATATCGAGGTCGGAAAAACCCGCCCAGATCGTTTCGGCCGGGAGCCAGTCCAGTTCATACAGCGGCCGTGGTGTCCGGCCGAAGAGAGTCCAGATGCCCCCGGGCGCGCTGGTGGTGTTCCGGCCGACCACAAACTTGGTCTGATAAAATCCCTTTTCGAGCGCGATTCCGCTGACCCCGACGCCGCTGATGGATTCGACGCCGCTGTTCCGGATGAGGCGCGTCACGAGATCGAACGCCTTGGTGACATTGGCTTTTTCATCATTGCCGAGGTCAGGCAAAGAGAGGACGGCGTCGCGCCAGCCATCGACACTGCCTGACAGACCCTCGAGCCACTGGCTCGTGCTCAGATAGCCATAGAGGCTTCCGCCGGGATCGAGCTGGGCGGTGACTTCGTTGAAACTGGTCTTCTCCGCCGAAACGACCGCCTTTCCTGCCGGTCGCGAGGGCGAAGAGGTCGGCGTGTCTTTCCTGCCGCATCCGTTTCCCGCGAGCAAGAGGACGAGAAGCCACGGCATAATGGATGGAGACAAGACCGAGTGACGTTTGGAGTGATGGTTCATGGGATTCCTGTTTGGATCGCCAGCCTACTGGCTGCCGGAGAAAAGTGCTATTGAAATTCCGTGGACGTTTTCGCCCGAGGGGCGCATCTCAAGAACTTGCGCCGTGCACGGATTGACGCGCCCTACCTGACTGACAGGTTCATGGTCCAATGCGTGCGCAAAGCGAATGGAGGCTGCCCATGAACCGGCCCGACCGACCTCCGGCCACCCTTTCCCCGCAACGCGGAGCGAGGGCAGGAAAGGGGATGCCGAGGTGATTCTGCGGTTCAAGGGCGCAAGACCGGTGAAATCAATGCGCTTCGAGCCAGTTCTTTCCCACGCCAATTTCAACGACGATCGGCACCTCAAGCGCGAGAGCGTTCTTCATCCTGTCCTCAACCAGGGTCACGACTTCGTCGCGTTCCGGCAGGTAGATGTCGAACACCAGTTCATCGTGGACTTGAAGGGTCATTCGCGTCTTCAGCTTTCGGGTGGAGAGTTCGCGGTGGATGTGAATCATCGCCAGTTTGATCATGTCGGCGGCGGAGCCTTGAATCGGCGTATTAATGGCGTTGCGTTCGGCGGCGCCGCGGATGGTGGCGTTGGAGGAACGGATATCGCGCAGGTAACGCCGGCGGCCGGTGATGGTTTCGACATAGCCGTGCTCGCGGGCAAACGCGACGGTATCGGTCATGTATTTTCGAATCCCGGGGAACTGAGCAAAGTAATGGGCGATGATCTCGGCCGCCTCCCGGCGCGGGATGGCGAGCCGTTGGGCCAGACCAAAGGCCGACATTCCGTAGGCGATTCCATAATTGACCATTTTGCAGCGCTCGCGCATCTCGGGTGTGACCTCGCTTTCCGGGACGCCGAACACTCTGGCCGCCGTGGCGACATGAATGTCCAGGCCGCTCTTCAGCGCTTCGATCATGGTCGCCTCATGGCTCAGGGCGGCGATGATCCGCAGTTCGATCTGGGAATAGTCCGCAGAAAGCAGCGCGAAGTCGTCATTGCGCGGGACAAACGCCTTTCGAATTTCGCGCCCCAGCTTCGTCCGGATTGGAATGTTCTGCAGGTTGGGATTCTGCGAGTTCAAACGGCCGGTGGCCGTGGCGAGTTGGTGAAACGTGGTATGCACGCGGCCTGTTTTGGCGAAGATCGCGGCCGGCAGGGCGTCCACGTAGGTGGACTTGAGCTTGGAACACTCACGGTATTCGAGCAGGCGACGCACGATCTCGTGCTCGCCGGCCAAGGCGGCCAGTGTTTGCTCATCGGTGGCGTACTGGCCGGTTTTGGTCTTCTTCGGGGCATCGGCGATTTTCAGTTTTTCAAACAGGACCTCCCCGAGTTGCTTCGGAGAGTTGAGATTGAAGTCACCGCCGGCGAGGCGATAGATCGCGCCTTCGTTACCCGTCATTTCCCTGGCCAGTAATTCCGCAAACTCGCCGAGCACGCCCGCGTCGATCCGCACGCCTTCGAATTCCATCACCGCGAGGGCGGGCGCCAGAGGCGCTTCGATCTCGTAGAACACCCGCTCCTGGGCCTTCTCCTTCAGCAACGGCTCGAGTTTCGCGCGCAATTGCCAGGCGAGATCAGCCGCTTCGACCACGTGTTCGGCGTCCGGAAATGGCGGGCCGACGTCCAGACCCAGTTCACGTTGTCCCGCGCCGGAACCGGACCCGCCCGCCGGTGTATATCCAAGGTGCGTTTCCGCAAGAAATGACAGCGAATGACGCATATCCGGTTCGATCAGCGCGTGAGCCAGCATCGCGTCGAAGAGACTCCCTCGCAGCGTGACGCCGTGCCAATGCAGAAGGCCAAGGACGAATTTGAGGTCGTGACCCGCCTTTTCGATGCGCTCGTCTTC
>DATEKZ010000306.1:0-13564 GCA_035277185.1 Verrucomicrobiia bacterium | reverse complement strand
TTCACCGTCACCTTCAACTTGCCCTTGTCCGGATCGATTTCCTCGATCACGCCGCTGAAATTGAGGAACGGACCGTCGTTGATCTTGACGGTTTCACCTATCTCGAAACTGACCTTGGGTTTCTCGGTGTCTTCTGACTCGGCGATTTGTGCTTTGATCGTTTCGATTTCCTCGAGGGACGTCGGGGTGGGCCGTTCGCCGCCGACAAAACCGATGATTCCCTGCGTGTCGCGGATAAAATACCATGGCTTCTCGATGACCCGCTGATTCTCATCGAGCAATGCCATGTCAATAAAGACGTAGCCCGGGTAGAGCTTGCGCGTCGTCACGGACTTCTTGCCGTTGCGCACCTCGGCCACCTTCTCCATCGGAACCAGGACTTCTTTGATGTACTCGCCCATCTCTTCGGTCTTGAGGCGTTTTTCGATGCTCTCTTTGACCTTCTGTTCCTGGCCCGCGAGGGTGTGGATGACAAACCATTGACTCTGCATGTGATCGTCTTTCATTCGCTCGCTACAGGATTAGGCGCAAAAGCGTGGACACGATAAAATCAATGCCGACTGTAAACGCCCCGAGGATCGCCAGGGTAATCATCACAACGACCGTCAAGCCCTTAAGTTCATCGACCGACGGCCACGTGCACTTCTTCAACTCTTCACGAGTTTCAACGACGTAATTGGACATCCGCAGCAGGTAGCCTTTGCGCCACAAGAACACAAAGGCCGCACCGATGACGGCCGCCCAGATACCCAGTTTCCAGTATTCGTTCACAACTTCGTTTGGCGGAGGGGGAGGGATTCGAACCCCCGATGGGTGTTAGCCCATAACGGTTTTCAAGACCGTCGCGATAGACCACTCTGCCACCCCTCCGGCATTCATCGTTTGGCAGGGCGGGAGGGACTCGAACCCCCAACCGACGGTTTTGGAGACCGCTACTCTACCGATTGAGCTACCGCCCTACTCGCCACTGCACATACTTGTTTCATTCGTTCATTAGACGAAAAAACGGAGGCGGGGTTCCCCCCGCACTCCTCAATTCGTCTCCGCTCCGTTCAGGTAACAATGTCACTCACGCGCCCGGCGCCGATCGTCCGCCCCCCCTCGCGAATGGCGAACCGCTGCCCTTTCTCCATCGCGACCGGCGCGATCAATTCAATGTCCACGGAAACATTGTCGCCTGGCATCACCATCTCGACGCCCTGCGCAAGCTTCACCGTGCCCGTCACATCCGTGGTGCGGAAATAGAACTGCGGCCGGTAATTGCTGAAGAACGGTGTGTGCCGGCCGCCTTCCTCCTTCGACAGCACGTACACTTCCGCCTTGAACTTGGTGTGGGGAGTGATCGTGCCGGGCTTGGCCAGAACCATTCCGCGCTCGACCTCCTCTTTCTTCGTGCCGCGCAGCAGCACACCGACATTGTCGCCGGCGCTCGCCTTGTCGAGGAGCTTGCGAAACATTTCGATGTCGGTGGCGACCGTCTTGCGGGTGTCTTTCAAACCGACGATCTCGACTTCGGACATCTTCGCCAGTTCGCCGCGCTCAACTCTGCCCGTGACCACCGTGCCGCGGCCTTCGATGTTGAACACGTCTTCGATGCACATCAGGAACGGCTTGTCCACTTCGCGCATCGGCAGGGGGATAAAGCTGTCGATCGCATCCATCAATTCCTGAATCGACTTTTCCCCTTCGGGCTTGCCTTCCATCGCCGCGGTCGCGCTGCCGCGGACGATTGGCGTCTTCTCGCCCGGAAACTGGTACTTCGTCAGCAAATCGCGAACCTCCATGTCAACCAGGTCGAGCAACTCCTTGTCGTCAACCAGGTCCACCTTGTTCAGATAGACGACGACGGCTGGAACGCCGACCTGGCGGGCCAGCAGAATGTGCTCCCGGGTTTGAGGCATCGGACCATCCGCCGCGCTCACGACGAGGATCGCGCCGTCCATCTGCGCTGCGCCGGTGATCATGTTCTTCACGTAGTCGGCATGCCCCGGACAGTCAATGTGCGCGTAGTGGCGGGTGGCGCTTTCATACTCCACATGCGAAACCGCAATGGTCACCGTCTTGGTGGCGTCGCGGACCGTGCCGCCCTTGGTGATTTCCGCGTAGGAGATCGGTTTGGACAACCCTTTGCGCGCCTGCACATGAACAATGGCCGCGGTCAAGGTGGACTTGCCATGATCAACGTGACCAATCGTGCCGACATTTACGTGTGGTTTGGTTCTTTGAAACGCTTCTTTTGCCATGCGATGTCCTGTTTTTGTTTTTGGTTCCGTTAAATATCAAACTGGAGCCCATGATCAGGGTTGAACTGATGACCTCGTCCTTACCAAGGACGTGCTCTGCCAACTGAGCTACATGGGCAATAGCCAAGCCTTCATTCCTGACTTTCCCGCAACAAACGACAAAATGCCACTAACCCCCAATTTCCCTTCTGAAATTCCAGGGCTAATGACCTTTTACTTGGTTCGCGATCCAACGACTTTGTCGAAATTAGGTAACAAGCGCGGGGGTGTCAACGGGTTTTTCTTGCGTGCCGGCAACTTTCTTGCCCCTCTCATCCCGGTTTGCGCCATTCCGCCTTCGGCGGTTCAGGCAACCCTTGAGCCCGGAAGGCATTGCGAAAATGCATTTTCGCCACCCTGGACAGGGTCCCGCCACCGTGCCGTGCCACGAATTCCCCGGCAGCCGCATCCACTTCGGCTGACGCGCCCTTCGGCAATTTCGCTCCGAATTCCTTCTCCAAAGCACCGAGACGAACCACAAACTCGTTGCGGGCCAGGATGGAAGCCGCCGCCACGGCAAGGTCCGATTCAGCCTTATGCCGCTGAACCAGCTCAATCTCCCGCCCCAGGGCCATCAAGGCGTTGGCAACCGTAGCCTTGTTGGAGGCAAACTGGTCGCTGATGGCGCGGACCGGCAACGGATCCATCTTTCCTCTTTGCTGCATCAGATTCTCGATCACCCGCGCGTGCCCCCAGGCCAGGATGGCGTTGACGCTGCCCATTTTCTCGTGGAGCCGATTGTATGCCTCGTTGCCAATCGGGACGACGCTGGTTACGCAACCCTCCGTTCCACGGATCAGTTTCGCCAGGTCGGCGATTTTTTTGTCGCTCGAAATGTTCTTCGAATCACGAACCCCGGCGTCCTCCCACGCCTTCACGACCCTCTCGTTAACGTACACGCCGGCGACGCAAAGCGGACCGAAGAAATCCCCTTTCCCACTTTCGTCCACTCCCAGCCGCGGATGAAACATTTCGGGATTCAAGACGGACTCGTAACCGACGCGCGCCTGTTTGAGAATCTCCGGCTCCAGCACGAACTCGACAAACTCCTGCGTCCCCTTCCCCTGCACCACCAGTTTGCCGCTCTCGTAAAGCGCCAGATTCACCTTTTCCTTCTCTGCGGCGAAACGCGCGTAAGGCAGTTCCCGAAACTGGTAGCCGTGGCGGCGCAAATAGTCTTCCAGCGCTACCGCTTCCGGCTCCGCGAGCTTGCACGTGTATGACGTGAGCGGCTTCACAAATGTTGTCTCAGGGTAGTCGCTTGTCCTAGTCTGCGCAACTGTGCAGCGCGAACGAAGGTCGAAAAGCGAAAGTCAGAGGTCCGAACCTGCGACGACCGGCTGGCTGGTTCCTCCTCTGCTTGCGTGGTTCAGACACAATGCCCGCGACCTGCCCTGGCGCCGCACAACGGACCCTTACGCGATCTGGATTTCCGAGATCATGCTCCAGCAAACGCAGGTCAAGACGGTGATTCCCTATTGGGAGCGTTGGATGCGGGAGTTGCCAACGGTTCAATCGCTGGTCAGAGCGCGTCCCGAGAGAGTGTTGAAGCTTTGGGAAGGACTCGGCTACTACACACGCGCGCGGAATCTTCAGCGCGCTGCCGCGGCAATCGTCACCGAACACGCCGGTCGTTTTCCGAACGCCTTCGATGAAGTCCTGGCCCTTCCCGGCATCGGACGCTACACGGCCGGCGCCATCTGCAGCATCGCGTTCAACCAACCAGTTCCGATTCTGGATGGCAACGTGGTCCGCGTGCTCGCGCGGCTATTCGGCATCAGGGAACACCCGCGTGAAAAGGATGCCAACGCCAGGTTTTGGAAACTCGCAGAGACTCTGGTTCGAGAGGCAGCCCGTGCGCGACGCGGGAGATTCCGGAACTGTTCTGATCTCAACCAGGCACTGATGGAACTGGGCGCCATCGTCTGCACGTCGCGCCAACCGAATTGTCCGGCCTGTCCGGTTCGAAAAAAGTGCGTCGCCCGGCGCGAAGGCCGCACCGCGGAGTTGCCTGCGCTCGGACGAATGCAGGCATCGATCGAACGCCGTTTCGTCGCGTTCGTCGTTCAGAGAAAGGGCCGTTTCCTGGTTCGCCGCCGGTCCGCGGGTGTTGTCAACGGCCACCTCTGGGAATTCCCCAATGGCGAAGTGATCAACGGCCGTGCCGACATCCCACGGCTAGCGAGGGAGATCATTGGCCCGTGCCGCGTTTCCCTCACGCCGTGCCTCCGACTCAAACACACGATCACCCGCTACCGCATCACGGTGGACGTTTTTCGCGCCGATGTTTTGAATGCTTTATCGATCCGCGCACCGGGCGGGCGTTGGTGTTCGCCCTCTGATCTCGAGAAGCTCGCCTTCCCCAGCGCACACCGGAGAATCGTCGAGCGAATCGGCAACGACTTGCTCGCCGATCCTGAATCCGTGCAGCCTCCAGTCGGTGGTTCGACCTGATCGGCGCACAGCGCCGGCACATCCCAATCAGGACCCCACCTGATCCGCCGTTCCCTTGACATCGAACTTGCGTTCGAGAAGACTCCCGGCCCTATGGCCGCGCCGAAAGAGAATCCGTTGATGGAGAAGATCGTGTCGCTCTGCAAACGGCGGGGGTTCATCTTTCAATCGTCCGAGATTTACGGCGGCATCAACGGTTTTTGGGACTACGGCCCCCTCGGCGCCGAGTTGAAGAAGAATATTCGCGACTGCTGGTGGCAGGATATGGTGCGCCGCCGCGACGATGTCGTCGGTCTGGAATCTTCGATCATCATGCACCCGAAGGTGTGGGAGGCCTCGGGACACGTGGGCGGGTTTACCGATCCGATGGTGGACTGCAAGACTTCCAAGCAACGTTTCCGCGCCGACCAGATTTTCTTTTCGCCCGTGGTTGTGGACGGCAAGACCGTGGATTATGTCAGCGTGTTGGAAAGCGAGCGAATTGCGGAGGAATTGCAGGAGAAGGCCGAGGCCGTGAAACGAAAGAAAGCGATTCAAGGGAAACTCGAACCGGTGCGACCGCGGGATTTCACGGAGGCAAGTCCGGAAGAGATTCCGCTCGTGCCATCCCCCGCCACGGGAGAGCCCGGCAGTCTGATGCCGCCGCGCGCGTTCAACATGATGTTCGAAACCTACGTCGGCGCGTTGCGCGACGAATCCGCCGTTGCCTATCTGCGGCCCGAAACGGCGCAGGGCATGTTCGTCGATTTCAAGGCCATACTCGATACCGGCCGAGTGAGAATTCCGTTTGGCATCGCGCAGATTGGCAAATCCTTTCGCAACGAAATTACGCCGCGCAACTTTACGTTCCGCAGCCGCGAGTTCGAACAGATGGAAATGGAGTATTTCATCAGCGACGAGGACGACTGGCAAAAATGGCATCGCTACTGGATTGGTTGGTGTCGAGATTGGCTGCTGTCCGTCGGCGTGCCGGCGTCGCACCTCTCCGAATATGATCATCCCCGGGAAAAACTCGCCTTCTACTCGAAAGGCACAACCGACATCATGTTTCGCTATCCATTCGGCGAGCAGGAGCTTTGGGGCATTGCCGCGCGCGGAGATTATGATCTGTCGCAGCACGCCCAGTCCAGCGGCACATCCATGATCTATTTCGATGAAGCAACGAAGCGGCGATATGTCCCGCACGTCATCGAGCCTGCCGTCGGCGTTGACCGCATCGCGCTGGCGATTCTCTGCAGCGCCTACAGCGAAGACCAGGCGCCGGATGAAAAAGGAAACCTCGAGACGCGCGTGGTGATGAGATTCCATCCGCGTATTGCACCCGTCAAAGTGGCGGTATTTCCCCTGCTCAAAAACAAGCCCGAACTCGTGCAGAAGGCAAAGGAGGTGCGCGACCTGTTACGCCCGCACATGACGGCGTTTTACGACGAGGCGGGGGCCATTGGCCGACGCTATCGCCGCCAGGACGAGGCGGGCACGCCGTTTGGCGTCACCATCGATTTCGACACGCTCGGCGAAAAGCCGGAGTTGAAGGACACCGTGACGCTGCGTGACCGCGACACCATGAAGCAGGACCGCGTGAAGATAAGCGATTTGCTGCCATTGTTGCTCGAGAAAACCCGATAAGTCCGACTCCGTGCGCCGAGCACCGGTCTCCGCTCTCGGAACGGGCACGAGGGATGTCACAGCGTCGGCGTCGTCCCGGCCGAATCGGAGTTTGACGCTTCAAACTGCTGTTTGCTGGCAAAAATCCTCCGAACTGTTATAGTCCGCCATGACCAGACCCACCCGCATTTCCTATGTGATCATGGCGGTGTTACTGGTGTTGATCGGCTGGTTGCACCTGGCGACGCTGGTGTTGACGACGTTCTTCGGCTACTTCGCGATCCGTCAGTTCAGTTTCGGCCGGAGCAAACTGCTCGGCGTCGGCTTGTACGTTATCGCCGTTGCCGCCATCGGTTACGGCCTTTTTTTCTTTTCACGCCAGGCCTACGTTACTCTGCCCAAGATCGCCGAGACCACCATCCCGGCCGTAGTCGGCTATGCGGAAAAGCAAGGGATCGAACTCCCGTTCACCGACTACGCGAGTCTCCGGACGGTGACGCTGAATGAGGTCAAAGAGAAGCTCACAAACGTCGGTCGCTACGCGCGCACGGCCGTGGTCGAGTTCGCGATGCTCATTATCGGACTGGTGGTGGCGGTCAGCCTGTTCCTGAATGCCAAGTGGTCCGTGGAAGGCGATCCCGACGCGGTGAAAGACAGCCTGTACGCCACCGTCGTAAGCGAAATCGGCATTCGGTTTCGCACGTTTTATCGCAGCTTCGCGATGGTGATCGGCGCTCAGATTGTCATCTCCGCCATCAACACCGCGTTGACCGCGATATTTCTCATCTGGAATGGATACCCGTATGCCATGGTCATCATCGTCCTGACATTTCTGTGCGGACTTCTCCCGATCATTGGCAACCTGATGAGCAACACACTGATCATCGGCGTCGGCTTTACCATTTCACCCAAAATGGCGCTCATCGCGCTCATCTTTCTGGTGGTGATTCACAAGCTCGAATATTTCCTCAACAGCAAGATCATCGGCGACCGCATCAAGAACCCGATGTGGCTGACCTTGCTGGCCCTCGTGCTGGGCGAAAAACTGATGGGCATCCCCGGCATGATTCTCGCCCCGGTTGTCCTCCATTACATCAAAGTGGAGGCGTCACGGAACAAAGCCTCCGATGTCGCGAGCGAAGAACCCGACACCAGGAAGGCAGCCTGAAGCGGAGGCAAAGGAAACCGTCCTGGTCAGGAAACACGCACCGGCCTCTGTACATCAAGCGGAAGCGGTTGTTTTGCCATCATTAGGTCAGGCAGGTCTCGAACGTTTGGGGTTTTCAACTGGCGGCCATCTGGCATCCTTGTCCCGTGACACCGACCGAGGCCATCGAACTGTTGGAAAAGTTTCGCGCCGGCAAAGTCTCGCGCGAAGGAGTGTTGCGGGCGTTTCAAGCCGCGCCCGTGGCCGACCTCGGTTTCGCGCAGGCGGACACGCACCGCGCGTTGCGCAAAGGCTTCCCCGAAGTCATCTTCGGCGCGGGCAAGACGCCGGAACAGGTCGTCCGTATCGCGGCCAGAATCTTCGAACACGAACAGCGTGTTCTCGTCACGCGCATCAATGGCGAACATGCACGGGCACTCCGCAGAGAATTCAAGAAGGCGGTTCATCATGAGATCGCCCGTTGTGTCACGATCGAGCGAACGGGTCTGAGGAAGCGTCTCGGCTCGATCGCCGTGTTGTGCGCCGGCACCAGCGACCTGCCCGTGGCCGAAGAAGCCGCGGTGACCGCGGAGATCATGGGCAACCGGGTCGAACGGATTCACGATGTGGGCGTCGCGGGACTGCATCGTCTGCTGGCGCGGATGGATTCGATCCGCCGCGCGAATGTCATTATCGTCGTGGCCGGGATGGAGGGCGCCCTGCCGAGCGTCGTGGCCGGCCTGGTTTCGAAGCCGGTCATCGCCGTGCCGACCAGTGTGGGTTACGGTGCGAGTTTCGGAGGGATTGCCGCGCTGCTCGGCATGTTGAACAGTTGCGGCAGCGGCGTAACCGTCGTGAACATTGATAACGGATTCGGGGCCGGCTACGCTGCCAGCCAAATCAACGAACTGGCGTGCACCGTCCCAGGCTTGCGGGCTGAAGCTCCAAGCTCCAAGATCCAATGATCAAAAAAATTCCAACCTTCAAATCTCAACACAGGGTGGCTCGAGGCGCAGCGTTTGGAGCTTGTTTGGAGCTTTTCTGGAGCTTGGAACTTGGGATTTGGAGCTTATGAAAACCCTCTATCTCGACATCATCAGCGGCATCAGCGGCGATATGTTCATCGGCGCGACGGTGGATCTTGGCGTCGATGCCACCGCCCTGGAGCACGAGTTGCAGAAACTCAAGCTCGACGGCTGGCGCCTGAACGTCGGGCGTGGTCAAAAGATGGGTATTTCGGGGACGAAGTTCGACGTGCATCTGGTGCACGAGCACGCTCATGCACACACGCACGCCGACGGCACGACGCACACCCATCCGCATTCGCATGAGCACGGCCACCGTCACGACCAGGCCCACGAATGCGGTCCTCACGGCGGACTGTTGGTGAAAACGTCCTTCGGCAAAGTGGAGCTCAGTGTGTTCGAGACCGACGTCCCGCCCCGCTTCCGGCTCTATTTTTTTGATTCCACCGGAAAATCTCTGGCGCCGATCGCGGCGAAGAGCGTCGCCCTCGAGACGGTTCGCTCGAAGAAAAGGCACGAGCTTTTTCAGTTCAAACGGCAGGGTGACTATCTCGAAGCCACGGAAGAACTGCCTGAACCGCACGAGTTCACCGCGGTGCTGAAACTGAAGCTGGGCAGCCGAACCGAAAGGCGCGAGACGCGATTCGTGGAAGACCACCACCATCACGATCATGACGGCGTCCATAAGCAACAGCATCACCATGGACGCAACTTTGCGGAAATCGAAAACCTGATCCGGACGAGCGCCCTGTCGGACTGGGTCAAGCAGAAGGCCGCCGCCGTGTTCCAACGCATCGCGGTGGCGGAAGGCCGGATTCACGGAATGCCACCGGAGCAAGTGCATTTCCACGAGGTCGGCGCGGTGGACTCGATCGTGGACATTGTCGGCGCGTGCGTCGCCCTCGACCTGCTCGGAAAACCTCGCGTGCTCGCCGCGCCGGTTGTCGAAGGAACCGGCTGGATCAACTGCGCGCATGGCCGTTTTCCGGTGCCCGCTCCGGCCACGCTCGCCATCCTTGGCGAGCGGGGCGTCGGCGTCACACAATGCGAAGAGCCGCATGAACTGGTGACGCCCACGGGCGCGGCATTGCTCGCGGAATTCGTGGAAGACTTCGGACCGATGGAGGGACTGGTGGCGGCGAAAATCGGCTATGGTCTCGGCACCCGCGACAACAGGACGCGGCCAAACGTTTTGCGTGCGGTGCTGGGCGAATCGTCAGCCGCAGTCGGCGCCGCCGATCATGATTGGGAGACGGACACTGTCGCGGTGATCGAAACGAACCTCGACGACGTCGCCGGTGAAATCCTCGGGCACTTCGTCGAGAAGGCCTTTGCCGAGGGCGCGCTTGATGTCTTCCATACGCCGATTCAGATGAAGAAGAACCGCCCCGGCGTATTGCTGACCGTACTTTGCGCCGCCGCGGAGGCCGACAGGTTCTCCGAGTTATTACTCCGTGAGACAAGCGCGTTTGGCGTCCGGCGTTACGCCGCCGAGCGGCGCAAATTGAAGCGTACGATCGTCACCGTCAAAACACCGTTTGGTGAGGTCACGGTTAAAGTCGGCACGCTTGATGGCACCACCGTTCAAGTCGCGCCGGAATATGAATCGTGCCGGAAGCTGGCCGAACAAGCCGGTGTGCCTCTGAAACAGGTTTACGACGCGGCTCTCCAAGCGGTGAAAAGCTAAACTCAATACTCCATCACGCCACCCTCTAATTCATGATCGACCCTGACCTTCTGAAAATCATGTGTTGCCCGGAGACGCACCAGCCGATCGCGCTGGCGGAGGCTTCGCTGATAGAAAAACTTAACACGCAGATCGCCGCCGGACAGATGAAGAACCGCGCCGGCCAGCCGGTGAAGGAAAGGATCGATGGCGGACTGGTGCGCGAAGACAAAAAGTTTCTCTACCCGATCCGCCAGAATATCCCCGTGATGCTCATCGACGAGGCGATTGCTCTGTGAATTGGAGCAGTGGAGTGTTGGAGTAAAGGAGCAGGCCTCCAGAACTCCATCGCTCCATTCCACCACTGCTCTACTCCATCACTCCGATACTTCTTCCTCCGCCAGCCACACCGCACCATCCCTTACTTCAATCCTGAGTGGAAACAGGCTCAATCCTTCGCACGGGCCGCGAACGCACAAACCGGTTGACGGCTCGAACAGCGCGCCGTGGTTTTGGCAGACGAAATGCCGTCCGTCCTCGGCGAAGAACCGGTTGTCGCCGTAGTCCAGCGTGAGCGGAAGGTGGCGGCAACGATTTTCGTAGGCCACCAGCCTGCCGTTCAAGTTGGCGACGAAACCCTCGCGCGGGATTCCTTCGCGCTGAAACTCGAACGTCGCGGTTTGGCCGTCGGCCAACGCGCTGAGATCGGCGATCTTTTTTCCTGGCAAGAGACTGGCGGGACAAGGCTGTTTTCCAAATCGGCGCCGGTACGCCCTATTGCAAAAACCGGATCGTGAGCGGGTACCGATACGGCTCGCCATTGCTGGCTTTGATCGACGCAATAATGACGCAGATCAGACTCATGAGGCCGACGGCAAACAGCAAAACAAATCCAATCAACACCAGAACGAGAATGCCGGAAATGATCGCATAGATCAGGATGGATATTTGGAAATTCAATGATTCCTTGCCGTGCGCATCGACGGAAGGAATCTCGTTTTTCTTGATGAGCCAGATCACCAGGGGTCCGAGAAGGTTGCCCAAAGGGATGAAAAACCCCGCCAGGGCCGTTAGGTGGCAAAGCATCTCCCAGGTACGAGCCTGCGACGAAGAAGCTGGCGGAGCGTCACTCATGATAATTGCGGGTTAAAGTTGGGTTGTTATGCGCCGGGCCACGCATCGCCTTGAGTAACCGCGAGTCGCGCGCTGTCCTCAAGCTGAAATCAGCCCCGTTGGTTCAACCGAGTCTCTTGCGCAGGCTGTCGAGCTGTTCGTTCAACGCCTTCGGAAGGCGATCGCCAAATTTCGCGTAATACGCGGCAATGTCGTCGGCCTCTTTTTTCCACCCGGCGACGTCCACCGCCAGCAATTGCTGAAGGTCCGCGGACGGGACGTCGATGCCCGCAAGGTCAAGAGCGTCCGGCGTCGGCAGGTTGCCGATGGGCGTTTCCTGCGCTTTGGCCGTTCCGTCCACGCGCTCGCAAATCCACTTGAGCACGCGGCTGTTTTCGCCGTAGCCGGGCCAGAGCCATTTGCCGCTCGCGTCCTTGCGGAACCAGTTCACGAAATACACCTTCGGCAGTTTGGCACGGTCGGCCCGCTGGGCAAACGAAAGCCAATGCGCGAAGTAATCGGCCATGTTGTAACCGCAGAACGGCAACATGGCGAACGGGTCGCGGCGCAGCACACCGGCCTGTCCGAGAGCGGCCGCGGTCGTTTCGGAACCGCACGCCGATCCCATGAACACGCCATGCTCCCAGCTGAAGGCCTCATTCACGAGCGGGATCGTGCCCGGGCGCCGCCCGCCAAACAGAATCGCCGAGAGCGGCACGCCTTCCGGGTTCTGCCAGTCTGCATCGATGACCGGGCATTGCGCGGCGGGCGCGGTGAAGCGCGAGTTTGCGTGCGCCGCCTTGCGGCCGGAATCAGGCGTCCATTCCTTGCCTTCCCAGTCGATGGCCTTTGCCGGGGCCGGAATCCCGGAATCCTCCCACCAGACATCGCCGTCGGACGTGAGGGCGACGTTGGTAAAAATGCTGTTTTTCGCGAACGTATCGACCGCGTTTGGATTCGATTTTCTGGAAGTGCCGGGAGCAACGCCGAAGAAACCGGTTTCCGGATTCATCGCGTAGAGCCGGCCGTCTTTGCCCGCGCGAATCCACGCGATGTCATCGCCGAGGGTGGTCACCTTCCAGTCCGGCATCGAGGGCTGCATCATGGCAAGATTCGTCTTGCCGCACGCGCTGGGAAACGCGGCCGCGACGTAATGCTTTTTGCCCTTCGGCGAAGTCAGACAGAGGATCAACATGTGTTCCGCCATCCAGCCTTCCTTCTTTGCCACGACCGAAGCGATGCGGAGGGCGAGACACTTCTTGCCGAGCAGCGCGTTGCCGCCATAACCGGAACCGTAGGACCAGATCGACGGTTCGTCGGGAAAATGGACGATGTATTTCTTTTGCGGGTCGGGCTCACAGGGCCATGCCACGTCAGCCTGGCCGGGCTTCAGCGGCGCGCCGATGGAATGCATGCACGGGACGAACTTTCCGTCGGAGCCAAGTTTGTCGAGCACCGCCTGGCCCATACGGGTCATGATCCGCATGTTGCAGGCCACATAGGGAGAATCGCTGATTTCAATGCCCACCTTGCAGATCGGGGAATCGAGCGGTCCCATGGCGAAGGGAACCACATACATCGTACGCCCTTTCATCGAACCGGCAAAAAGACCTTGCATGGTCTTCTTCATCTCGACGGGGTCGGCCCAATTGTTGGTGGGACCAACTTCATCTTTCGTTTTCGAACAAATGAATGTGCGATCCTCGACGCGGGCAACGTCGCTCGGATGTGAGCGGGCGAGGTAGCTGCCCGGCCGGAATTTTTCGTTGAGTCTGGTGTAGGTGCCGTTCCGGACCATGAGCTCAGAGAGCATCTGATACTCTTCTTCGGAGCCGTCGCACCAGAAGACGCGGTCGGGCTGGCAAAGTCTGGTCATCTCGTCCACCCAGGCGAGGAGAGTTTTGTTGGTCGTGTTACAAGTTCCGAGTTTTGATTTCGACATAAACGTATTTAACAGAGCAAGGGATCACACCACTCCGCAAAGTCCACAATGGGACAGGAAGCTATCAGTTGAGTTTCGAGGGTCAAGCAGCTTGTAATAGAACCCGACTGAGGCGCGCATCTCAAAATCTTGCAGCCGGGCGGAGAATTCGACCGCTTCCTTCCCCCTCACCCCCGCCCTCTCCCTCGGGGAGAGGGAGCGACCACGCCCGGCCTTCTGTTGGGGAGCGTCTCTGGTTCTCGAACGCCGCTTCGGCTGTTCCCTCTCCTTGGGGAGAGATGTTCTCTGTGTTGGAAAGGAGTTTTTCATGTGAGTTATTCACAGGGTTGG
>DATEKZ010000305.1:0-7525 GCA_035277185.1 Verrucomicrobiia bacterium | reverse complement strand
TATCACCGTCGATAAACAACTGAAACTGTCCGGCGAACGCGGAACCTTAGAAAGCGAAAGCGTACGGAAGCAACAAGAATTATCTAAAGTTATTCACATCGAAGGGGTCGCCGGAGCCGCTGGGCCGGGGCCCGATTCTTGCCGGCGCAACGCCGTTTGCTGAACCTCCTCAAGGGAGCTGGGCAACGCCGTAGAATCGGTTCCCCGTAACGTAGTCCTGTTTGACCGCGGTGGCGCCGGAGGCGACGACATCCGCTCCCAACGCCTGCCACGTCGGATCGGAAAGGTCGGTCTTGTAGAACACCCGATAGGTATTTCCAGGGGTCGCCGCCCATGTGATTGTGGCGAAACCGATGGGATCCACAGTTATCGAAGAGACTGTAATGTTCGGCGCCGTCACAATTCCTCCCCCGCCAGCATTGACCGTCACAACAAACGCCTGGCTGGAGGTCAGGTTCCCGTCACTTACTGTTACGGTGATGGTCGCGCTGCCCGTCTGGTCCAAAACCGGCGTCACGGTGACGGTCCGAGCCGCATCCGCGCCACCGAACACGATATTTGCGTCCGGCACAAGACCCGGGTTGGACGAGACACCCGAGAGCGTCAGATTGCCCGATGCACTCTGCGCATCACCGACTACAAAGGGAATCGCGGCGGTCGCAACGTTCTGCGTTGTCACTTGGTCGGCGATCGCCGAAATCGTGGGGGCTGTATTCAGGTTAGTCACCGTGACCGATACGGTGGCCTGAGTCGAATTCATGGCGCCATCATTCACTCTGAACCTGAAACTGTCCAGGCCACTGTAATTCGTTTGTGGAGTGTAAACGAGATTCGGCGCCTGCCCGCTCAATGCGCCGCGGGCGGGTTGCGTAACGACCGTGTAGGTCAGGGTGTTGCCATCCGCGTCGGTCGCGGAGAGGAGAACGCTGACCGGAGTGTTCGGTGGCGTCGTCACCGCACCGTTTGCCGCCACGGGCCGGTCATTGACAGCGGTCAGCGTTATCGAAACGGTCGCGGTTGCCGAATCCGCCGTGCCGTCGTTCACTTTGAAGGTGAAACTGTCCGCGCCGCTGTAATTGGTCCGCGGTCGATAGGTCAGGTTTGGCGCGCTGCCGCTCAACGAGCCCTGGGTCGGTGGCGCCACAACGACGTAGGTCAGCGGCGCGCCTTCCGTATCGCTGCCGCCCAGGACCACGTTTACTGACGTATCTTCGGCGCTGGTCGCGGAAGTGCCCGTCGCAATCGGTGGGTCGTTGACAGGCGTTACTGTGATCGAAACCGTCGCCACACCGGAGTCCGTCGTGCCGTCATTCACACGGAAAGTGAAACTGTCCGCGCCACTATAGTTCGTGTTTGGGCGATAGCTCAGGTTGGGCGGCGTGCCACTGAGCGAGCCCTGCGCCGGCGCGCTCACGATGCTATAAGTCAGCACACCGCCATCCGCGTCGCTGCCGCTTAACACCAGGTCCGCGACCGTATCCTCCGCCGTGGTCACCGAACCATTCACAGCCACAGGCGGACTGTTGACTGACGTCACGACGATCGAGATCGTTGCCTCGGCTGAATCCACCGTCCCGTCGTTGACTTTGAACGTGAAGCCATCCGGTCCGCTATAGTTTGTCTGGGGGACGTAGGTCAGGTTCGGCGGCGCACCCGTCAGCGTTCCGTGCAACGGCGAGGCCACGACTGCATAAGTCAGCCCGTCTCCATCCACGTCACTGCCGGTCACTGTTATGGCTGCCAGCGTGTTCTCGGGCGTGGTTACAGAATTGCCGGCGGCCAGAGGGACATCATTTACTGCCGCCACCGTGATTGAAACGGTCGCCATCGCGGAGTTCGTGCTGCCGTCGTTGACGCGGAAAGTAAAACTGTCCGCGCCGTTGTAGTTCGTGTTTGGGCGATAGCTCAGGTTGGGCGGCGTGCCACTGAGCGAGCCGCGGATCGGGCCGTCCACCACGGCGTAGGCCAGCGGGTCGCCGTCCGAATCGCTGCCGCTCAGCAGGATGGCTACCCCCGTGTCTTCCGAAGCGGTCGCACTGGCGCTGTTTGCCACGGGCACGCTGTTGACCGCCGTCACTGTGATCGACACCGTCGCCGTCCCCGAATTCGTTGTGCCGTCGTTGACACGGAAGGTGAAACTGTCCGGGCCATTGTAATTGGCCTGCGGTGTATAGGTCAGATTGGGTGTCGTACCGGTCAACGCGCCATGCGTCGGCGAGGCCACGACTGCATAGGTCAGCGGGCTCCCCTCCACGTCGCTGCCGGCGAGTGCGACCGCGACAGCGGTGTTCTCGGCCGTCGTCACCGACTGCGTCATCGCGAGCGGCGGATCATTCACCGCCGTCACCGTGATCGACACGGCCGCCGGCGCCGAATTCGCTGTGCCATCGTTCACGCGGAAGGTGAAGCTATCCGCCCCACTGTAGTTGGTTTGCGGCCGATACGTCAGGTTCGGCGCCGTGCCAGTCAGCGTACCGTATATTGGCGAAGCAACGATTGAATAGGTCAATGCGCCACCTTCCACATCGCTGCCACTTAAGAGAACGGCGGCCGACGTGTCTTCCATTGTCGTCGCGGAACCATTTGCGGCCGCGGGCGGGTCATTAACCGGCGTCACGGTAAGCGAGACCGTGGCCGGTCCCGAATTCGTAGCGCCGTCGTTCACCCGAAAGGTGAAGCTGTCTGGCCCGTAGTAATTGGTCTGCGGTCGATAAGTCAGGTTGGGCGCCGTGCCGCTGAGCGTGCCGTATGTGGGCGGCGCGACGATCGCATAGGTCAGCGAGTTGCCCTCCGGGTCCGAACCGGTCAACAGCACGGACATGGTTTGATCCTCGTTTCCCTGGACGGACGAGTTGTTTGCGACGGGCGGATTGTTTGCGGGTGTGGGAACAGTGTATTGAACCTCGTTCGACGGATCGCTTTCCAGGGCCGACGCGTTGTACGCGCAGACCACAAGATAGTAGGTGTGTCCCGCCAGCAGCCCCGCGAGGGTCGCGTTCGTCGCGTTGCCGGCGTCGTACACAGACGCGTAGGCGCCGCTGGTTTCGCCGTAGTGGATTTTATAACCGACAACGGCCGGCCCGGGACTCGGGTCCCAGGCAAGCGTTACGCCTTGCGCTCCTTGAAGAGTTGCGGAAAGCAAAACTGCCAGCAACAATCCCAGAACACCAAACGACCGCTTCCCAACGAGAGGTTGAACTTCGGGCTGCTTCATTACGACTCAAATGTCTGAGAGCCGCCTTAGCAACCGAGATACCACCCCCCGTTCTCCGTCTCACCCAACGTTGACGCACCACCTCCCACATTTTGCACGATTGTTGGAGCACGAGACAGAAGTGAACAGAATCACGTCACTCGCGCGACGGCTCGCGTCAGACCGTGTCCTCCTTTAACGTGCTATCTGGTAGAAAACGGAACGAACTCAGTTACGGAATCGCAGCGAAAATAATCCGCGAGGAATTGAAGCTGTCCTGACTCGATGCCTCGTCCGGACACACAAACCGGCCCGTTTGCTTCGATCTGAGTCAGCGGAACAAAACACTGCGCCGGACCTTGATTGTGCCGGCGCATGAGGTGGTTGAAGGAGGTTCTTGCGCTGCGCTGCGCGCCGTGTGGTCCGGCTTCTTCATTTCTCCTTGGTGATCGGCAAAACGTTGTCGCGAAGAGGCAATTTCGTTGAACCCGCCTGCCCTTCACGCTCGATGATCACAGACTTCTCCTTGATCTCGATCACCCGGATCTTAAACTTGTTGGTGCCGGATTCGAGCTCGCCGACTTCGCCTTTTGTGAACGTCCGGTTATTGATGAGTGCGACCCGTCGATCAGAGCTGCCGCTAACACCTCTCAAGACCATCACCTCGGCCGGTGTTGGCGGTTGCGGCATCGCCTCGCTCGTCACCTGGCGATTGGGAAAAAAGGGATCCTTCCCGCCACGGTAATCAAAAGATGACCTGGGCGCCACAGTTTCGGTTTTTGAGACATCCTCCGTCTTCACGGTGGTCTCCCCGATCTTTGCGGCAAATCCCGCGTGGGGGGCCGCCACCCAGGCCGAGAAGATGATAACCGATGCCAGAGTCCGTGAGTTCGTTTGCCTGAGAGTAAGGGTGGTCATGGTGAGTTTTTTCGTTGGTTGTTGTGTGATCCGGAAGACGGACTTTTCGCCGGGTGATCGACTTGGTCGGCTGAAGCTGTTCATTGCGCGCCCCACGCAGCACTGTTATGCAAAACCACGCGCATTTCCAGAAGAAACTTGCCGCTCGCCCCATCTCCCTCCAGCAATGGATCCGTTACTTCAGGCCTTGAAGGAATGCAAGCAGGTCGCGAAACTCCCGGCCCGTCATCCCCAGCTCCAACCCTTCCGGCATCGCCGAAATCGTCGATCTCGTCATCTCTTGAATCCGTCCGCGCGGCACCTGAATTGCCGCACCGCTCGCGCCGCGCAGTTCCACCGTGTCCGTTGATTGTTGCGCGATCATGCCTGTGATTTCATCGCCGTCTTTGGTCGTCACAAGATAGTTATCATACTCTTGCGCAAAAGTGGCGTTGGGCAGAACAATGGATTCGAGGATGTCGCGGCCCGAACGGATCGCGCCGATCTTTGTGAGATCGGGACCCACGTTTCCTCCAGTATCACCAATCGAGTGACAGGTCGAGCAGGCCACTTTGTTGCCGAAGAAAACCTCGCGCCCGCGTTCCGCGTTTCCGCCTGTCAGCAGTGGCTCATACTGCTTGAGCTTTGCCGCGTCGTGCTGAACCTGCTTGCGGATCGCCTCGCGAAGACGCCCGGCCTCGGCCCTCGTTTCAACCGGCAAACGCTCCAAGAGGCTGTCCAGATCCGCCGCCGCCGGACGCCACCCTTCCTCCACCGCATCAACCATCGACTTGATCAGTTTCTTCCCATTCTCGGGGCCGGTTGACTCCCGAAAGGCCGGCAGCAGAGCGCCAGGAGATATCAACGCATCGCCCTGAATCACCGACAGCGTGCGAGACAGTTGAATGTCATCCAGGTGAGACCGCCGCAGAACGTCCATCGCACTCAGGCGCGCGACGGGATTGTCCCGCGTCCCCAGTTGTCGGACGAGCAGCTCGAACAGGGGGACCGACAGCTTTGGGTTTCGACCAATGACACCGCGCAAGGCCTCGAGACGCAGTTCGACGGATTGATCGCGGTCTTCCGCGATTCGCAGAAGACGGCCTTCCAATGCCGCGATCTGCCGGCGCGCGGCAATTCGAACCGCCTGCCCGCGTGTCGTTTCATCATCGATCGCCCGCTCCAGCCCGGCAGTCCAGGCGGCCGGCAATTCGGACAAAGTCGTTTTTCCAATGACGTCCAGAAGGAAAACGAACCGGTCACTCGGCGTCCTGCCCGAATTCATGGCGAAACCGACCAACTCCTGCACCGTTCTGTCGCGTTGAAACGCAAGGACCAGGCCGCTCAAGGCCTCGCGCTGCCCGGCGGAGAGTTCCGGCTGTTCGATCCAGTTCCCGATCAACGCGGCGATCTCGCGGGCCCATTCAGACCGCTTCCGGAGAATCTCAAGCGCCGTATGACGAAGACGCACATCCGACGCCACGAGGCAATTCGCAACTCTCTCGAACGCGAGCGCTGCGCGGGAACGTGGCGGTTGGCTCAGCAGCAACAACCCGGCCCTTCGCACTTTGGGATGCGGGTGGTCCAGCGCGAGATTCAGAGCGGCGATGTCGGCGATGCGATGGGCCGCGTGGACGAGCGCGTGTTCGAGAAATGGGTCCGCCTGATTCGTCAACGCCCGCCAAATCGATGTCAGGGACGGCGCGTCACCGCAGCGCGACAACGCCTCAGCCACGGCAAGGTGAACCGCTGGATCGGACTGACTCTCATCTTCGAGCAGACGCGCAAGGTCGCGTGCGGCGCTGGCGTCTGCCCGCCGCGCCAGCACTCGCACCGCGGTCACCAACAGCTCGCGGTCGGGGGATTTCAACGCTTCGCGAACCGGCGTCAGAGCGGCTTCGTTCGGAATCTGCGACAAGACCCAAAGCACGCGCTGCTTCGTCGCGCGCCCTGCCGTGCCGCTCAACGCCGCGTCAAGGGAGGCGATTGAGCGCCGGCCGCCCTTCACCAGAATTCGCGCTGCGCGATCGCGCACCGCCGGCCGCGGGTCGCCCAATCGCCCGACAAGACTCTGTTCGGAGACACTGGCCCAATCCAGCTTCCGCCCCCACGGATCCTCCCTGCGCGGTCCCTTCGCGGAACGAACGCGATAGATCCCGCCCGGCGCGCGCGAGTCGCGGATGCTGCCTGTCGGACAATGCTGCACGTACCAACCGCCGGTATCGACCACCAGCAGACTGCCATCGGCGTCCTCCAGAACATCCGACGGATGGAAATCAGGATCGGCGCTCGTCACGAAATCAAAATCCTGCGAACGAAACGTCGGGCCGAAACGCGTGAGCGCGTGGCGTCCGACTTTCCGCGTGTTGTGTTGAGCGGAAAACAGATTGCCGCGCATCTCCGTCGGAAACGCGTCTCCGCGATAGGACTCAAGCCCGCTCAAGGCAACTGCTGGAAACAGCGAAAGCGGTGGAAGCGACTCTCCCGTGACCGGTAGCGGCGAGCCCACGTCCGGTTCGTAGGGATACAAACCGCCGTCCACGAGATGAACGAGCGCGTCACGGATGCCTCCCGTCGGATGCTGGTACCAGTTGTCCGTGCCGATGATCTCGCCGGCAGGCAGAAACGAGACTTCGACGAGATTCACAAATCCGCGGCAAACGACTTCCACGCCGGAACCGTCTCGTCGGCAGCGAATCAGTGCGCCGCTGGTCCCTTCCAGGAAACTCCCGTCGTCTCGTTTGAGTCGATAACCATCCGGTGTGCCCATCGTCATGTACAGCAGCCCATCCGGGCCAAATATCAGCCCGTGCAGACTGCCATTGTCTTTGTGTCCAAACCCGGTGAGGACAACGGTGCGTTTGTCCGCTCTGCCATCTCCATCCGCGTCTTCGAATGTCACCAGGTCGGGCGGGTCGGCGACGTAAAGTTTCCCGTCGTGCCACACCAATCCCATCGGAAAAACCAGCTTGTCGGCGAACACGGCCGCCCTTTCGAATCGTCCGTCGCCATCGCGATCTTCCAGGACCTTCACACGGCATTTCCGCGTCTGGGCGCTCAGTTCGGCGTAAAGATCGAGCCCGGAGGATTCGGCGACGAAAAGCCGGCCGCGATCGTCGAATGTCGCAAACATCGGGAAGAGTACCTGTTGTTCGTCGGCGGCCTTTTCGGTGATGAAGCCGTCGGGAACGTGATGCGTCGCCGCGGTCATCGACGCCGACGTCAAAAACATCACCGCGAGTAAGCCGCCCCAGTGAAAGAACCTTTTTAACCACGGACCCGTCCTCCGTAGCACTGAAAGCGGAGACCATCGGCAGAGAGTGGCCACGCACCGTCGACAAAGCGGCTTTTGCGCGTCGGCGACTGCGGAGCTTGGCTGGACACGGATCAACACGGATTTCCAAAGGGAATTTGACGCGAGTTTCGCGAATTCAC
>DATEKZ010000304.1:0-9387 GCA_035277185.1 Verrucomicrobiia bacterium | reverse complement strand
AAGGCGCATCGACCCGCTGCTGATGAACTCCTCTCGACCCTCTCCGTAACGACAGTGATAGTCTTGCAATCGCGGGGAAAAGATGCTTGGTGTCCGAGGACAAACGTCCAAACCAATGAGAAGTCCAGCACAGAGAAGCTTTCTCATTTAGAGTCGGGATTGGACGGGATTGGCGCACGTATCAGTCTCAATGAGCTCAGAGTGCCATAACACCCAAAGGGCGGGCAGCGTCGTCTTCGCCTTCATCCCTTTCTTATGATCCCAATCAAGATTCAGTGCGGATGCGGGCAACGTTACGCATTCGATGTTGAACCTGTTAACGGCTGCATGCCCACGGCCGTGGCTTGTCCCGTCTGTGGTGTCGATGGCACCGCCGCTGCCGATGCGGCCATCGCCCAGAGCATGCCGAAACGAGTTACTGTCGTCGCCGCGCCGGCCGCGCCTGGAGTCGCGGCGTTTTCGCGTTCTCCGGCTCCATCACTTCCCATTCGTCAGGTTGCTCCAGCGCAATCCGCCCCGACCGCTTCGCCGCGTAGAGCCGCGCTGCTCCCGGGACAAATCGACCCCGCGCAGGCGGAGCACGAGGCCAGAGCCAAGATACTGTGGGGCGATCCGCCCGACGCAGTCGTCAAGTATCTGATGATCCAGAGATTCAGCTACGAAGAAGCGTCCCGCCTCGTCCGGGAATTGTTCCGGGAAAGGGCGGTCACCATCCGGCGCAACGGAATCAAAAAGACTGTGATCGGAGTTGGGCTGATGTGCGTTCCCGTCGTAGCCTTTATCATCTTTACAATTATTGGAGTCCTTCCCCTCAAACTGTTCGGCGCCACGCTTGTCGTGGGTGTCTGGGGCGCCTGGATGGTCCTCAAAGGCACGATCATGTTCCTGGCTCCAAAATCAGAGCCGGGGGATGTTGCCGAACAATAGGCGAATGCGTCGCCTGCACGCAGGCTTTTGTTGAATCCATCTGAACGAATCCGTCGGCAGTTGGTCCATTGCTATTGTCAGGAACAGTTTTACGTCCGACGAGTATGAAAGCGCAAAGCGTCATTTCGAGTGTTCTGGCTGTGACGGCCTGGCAGTTTGTCAGCCAGGCGCAGGAAACCGGAAAGAGCGGGACGGGCGACGGATTCCCTGCGAGGGTCCGGAAGGTCGAGGAGATCAAATTCAAGCACTCAACCTTCACGTTCGTGCGGATCAA
This sequence comes from Verrucomicrobiia bacterium, assembly GCA_035277185.1. GTDB lineage: Bacteria > Verrucomicrobiota > Verrucomicrobiia > Limisphaerales > AV2 > DATEKZ01. The sequence continues at coordinate 8,186 of DATEKZ010000304.1, read as the reverse complement.
GTATTCCGGTGTCAGAGTTGACCGCCGCACCTGGGCGATAGACTACCCGGATGCCGACGTGAATTTTGCAGCGCAATTCCAGAAGGAGACCGGCTTAAAGGTCGATACGAACGGGATGGTTCTCGAGCTGACCGACCCGAAGTTGAAGCAGCAACCGTTCATCTACATCGCCGAGGGCGGCCAGATGCACTTGAATCCCGAGGAGGTCAAGGGTCTGAGGGAGTACCTGTTGGGAGGCGGGTTTTTGATGGTGGACGACTTCTGGGGAGAGAGCGAATGGAGTGCTCTGGCCGCGCAGTTCCACCAGGTTTTTCCCGACCGGGAGCCTGTTGATCTGCAATTGGACCATGCGATCTTCCGATGCTACTACGAGATGCGCGAGAAGCCACAAGTTCCGAATGTCGGCCTCGGTATAAGGAGCCAGTCCTCCGGAGTTACCTGGGAACGTGAGGACGCCAGGGAAGCCCATTATCGAGGCTTGTTTGACGACAGTGGCCGATTGATGGCGGTCTTCTGCCATAATACGGACTTGGGCGATGGCTGGGAACGCCAAGTCGAGAGCGAGTACTACTATCGCGAGTTCTCGCTCAAGAAGGCATACCCGATGGGAATAAATATCGTGGTCCATGCACTCTCGCATTAACGTCATGAGCCGATCACAGGCGTTTTATTAGGGGCAATTCCACACTCCAGGCGAACGAACCCGGCGCCTGAGTTAAGACAGGAATTCATCCACATGGCGTCAGGCGTCCTGGCTTCATCGCCGGAGCATTACACCCAATCATTGAGGCGCTAACTGATTGATCACCTGGACTCGTTAGCATTAAAGTCACGGTTCGCGTTTTAGCTGTAACCTCCACCGATGTTTCTTTTTGTATCTGATGAGGGCAACTGGCCTTTCGTCAATGTACGCAATCGCTGTAAAACTGCCTTGGAATCAAATGGGATCGTTTCGGTTAAATCATGGCGCTGGACACCCGCTCCTTCTCGACCGGGGTCCATGGTGGATTATACCCGACCAGCCAATCGCTCTGGGTGATCCTCCCCAGCGACAATCCCGATCTCTCAGAACGCTCCCCGGAATTATTGAGTATTTGGCTAGGATTCGGAGACGACGCGATTCTGGCACGGGACAAGCAGCGGGACACGACTTATTCCGAAGCTGAGGGTTGAGCCATGCCCATAGATATTGTCAGAAGTAGCTGATTCTGTATTCTATTACGCAATCCCTGAACGTGCTCCCTGGCCTGTTACTGTATGAAATCACTGAACCGGTTCATCTTCGTGGTCGCGCTGACCTCCCTTTTGACCGCACAAGCGGCGATTATTCCAGCTCCGGATGACCAGGAAGAGCCGTCCGTCGCGGCGAATGGCAACGGCTACTTCGTGGTTTGGGCCGACAAACGGACCTACAGCTCGACCGAATACGACATCTTCGGGGCACGAGTGAGCGCCACCGGAGAAGTGCTCGACCCCACGGGAATTCCCATCTGCACCGACCCGGGCCGACAAACCTCGCCGCGAGTGGCTTTTGACGGCGAGAGATACCTGGTGGTCTGGGAGGATGATCGTGAGAGCACGTCCGCTTACCTGCTGTACCAGATCTTCGGAGCGCGAGTCACGACCAGCGGCCAGGTACTGGACCCCAACGGATTCAAAATCACGACCAACCGTGTGACCCGCCTCGGCCCCGCAGTCGCCTCCGATGGCCACGGCTTCTTTGTCGCCTGGGGGGATTGGCACCGCGCAGACGGCGCCATTGAGGATGTTTACGGTTCGCCAGTTTCGTCGGACGGCGTAGTGGCCAACCCGGACGGGATTCCGCTGGTAACGGGAGCGGGCTGGCAGGGGCAGCCGCGTCTGGCCTTCGCCAATGGCGAATACCTGATGACTTATCGGGACAGCTGGCATGCCGGACCTGACATCTGGGGCATTCGGGTCTCGACCTCCGGCCAACCCCTTTCGCCGGCATTTCGCATCAGCAACTCAGGCCAGGAATCCGGAGGCCGCTACGGTCTGGCTTCCAACGGACGCGACTGTTTCGTCGTCTGGGGGGATCACCGCGGCTCGCCGTCGGGTTTCGGTTACCCGAAGATTTACGGCACGCTGGTTCGCAGCAACGGCGTCGTTGTCAGCCCAAACGGAACACCCATTGCCACGGGCGCGCTGTATCAGGACCGGCCCAGAGTTGCTTCGGACGGAAATGGCTTCCTCGTCGTGTGGCAGGAATCCAATGATGCCCACGAAGAATTCACCGACGTTTACGCCGCGAAGCTGACCGGAGATGGAACCGTTGGCACTCCGGCCAGAATCGCGGTGAACCGGGCGCCGGGCGTCCAGAGGCATCCCGACGTGGCATTCAGCGGGGCGAATTACCTCGTGGCGTGGGAGGATGGGCGGAGTTCTCCGAATCAGAGCTACCCGCTTGGAGCCCTCGATATTGACGGAACGCTGTTGAGCGGCGCGGGAGCGGTTTCCAACGCGGACGGCATCCTGATCTCAGGCGACAACGATGCGCCCGCGCCGCCGCTCGTGAGCCTCGAATTGGTTGACGCGGACGCCGCGGAGACGCTGATCACGCAAAACAACATCGACTGGGCCGAATTTCGCGTGCGGCGAACCGGACCCGTGACCAGCGACCTCCTGGTATCTCTGAATACCCAACAGGGTTCGGCCAGGCTGGGCGAAGATTATTCGCTCGATGGAGCGAACAACGGATTTGCCGTTCGCATCCCTGCGGGCGCCATTTCTGTCAACGTCCGATTGTACCCCATCGACGATGCTGTTTATGAGGGCGATGAGACTGTCTTTGCCCACCTGGTCCCACCGCCGCCGATGGGTGTTCCTCCCTATCAGATCGATTTCGCGCATTCGTCGGTCGCGATGGTCATTCATGACAATGATCCCGTCACGACGCTGCCGCTCGTCCGGCTTGAGACCTTGCCACTGCAGGACGCGCAAGCGCTGGAATTCTGTCCCCCCAATGCCCTCTGCGCATACCCGAGCTTCGTCGTCCGGCGCAGCGGCCCCACCAATGCCGAACTGCGTGTCTATCTGAGCTACTCCGGCACTGCCACGGCGGGCGCCGATTATCCTTCGCTTCCCAACAGCCTTGTCATTCCCGCAGGTCGTGACACCGCGTCTCTCATGCTGGTCCCAACGGATGACACGCTCGTCGAAGGGCCCGAAACAGTTATCGCGCGTTTCACTCCGGTCCCCGGACCGGGCTATATCCCCGATCCGGAACACATGAACGCGACGATTACCATCATCGACAATGAGCGTCCTCTCGACACGGTCGTGAGCATCGGAGTCGATGACGACGTAGCGAGTGAAACTTCGATCCTGACCGTGATCGACCCCGCGCGATTCCGCATCTCGCGGAGCGGTGACTTGTCGAGAGACGAACTGGTCTTCTTCTCGGTGCACGGGTCAGCGACGCCTGGGACGGACTACCAGGAATTGAATTCTTCGATCCGGATTCCCGCGGGCGAACGATCGGTCGCCTTCGAGATCATTCCGAGATTCGATCAGATCGCCGAAGGCATGGAGACTGTTCTGCTCCGATTGGAGCCGTCACCATTGGCGGGCCCGCTGCCTTCCTACGACATCTTTCCGGGTGGGCGCGATGCCGTGGCGATCGTCCTCGACAACGGTTCATTCCCGACGCCCGGAATCGAAATCATCCGGCCCGAGGAGGGCGACCGCTTCTCGCCGGGCGCCAGCATTGAACTCGTTGCGGCGGCGTATCATCCCACGCGTGATATTCTTCGCGTCGATTTCCATGCCGGCGCGACGAAGATCGGTGATTCAATGATCATTTTCGAAAAACCCTTCTCCGGCGGTCTGATCGTCCATCGCTTCACCTGGAGCAATCCGCCGGCGGGCGTTCATTCCCTGACGGCCCGGGGATTCAACGAGAACCAGGAGCACGTGCTCACGTCCGCGCCCGTCCAGATCACCATCGGTACGCAGCCGACGCAACCCGTCGTCGGTATCACGGCCACGCAACGCATCGCGGAGGAGAGTTCCGAACCGTTCCGGCGCATGAATCTGATCGGCGAGTTTACGATTTCGCGGACAGGTCCAACCAATCAGTCGCTGTCCCTCTTCGTGCAATACTCCGGAATGGCGACGCCCGGTGTGGATTATCCGCCCTTGCCCCGGCTGGCGACGATTCCTGCGGGCGCAAGTTCAACAGTGATTCGCGTCGAGGCCATCAACGAGCATGTGTCCGAAGGGATCGAGACTCTCGTGGCGACGCTGGCGCATTGCGGACCGGGGATCGACCCGGCGACGGGCATTCTGTGCATCGATGGGTTCGGAATTGATCCCGCACACCAGAGCGACACTGTATTCATTCGCGACGACGGCCTGACGGAGGCGAGCCTTGTCATTACGAGGCCGGGCGACGGCGCCGGCTTCCCGCCTGGCCAAACCATCCTCATTGAAGCCACCGCCATTGATCTGGAAGGTTACATCAACCAGATCGAGTTCCGGGACGGCGACCAACGGATCGGTGAGTCCGCAATCGAATTCATCCGGGCCCCCGATCCCGGCAGTCCCATCTTCCACATGTTCGAATGGCGTGGCGCAGCAGCCGGTCCGCACACATTGACTGCGCGGACTACGCGCGCCGACGGCACCTCGCTCCAATCGCAACCCGTCCGCATTACGGTCGGCAGCGAACCACCCGGTGACCGCGAATTGCACGTGATCGGCGTGTACTCGGGAACGGGCCCTGATGGCGGGCCTAGCAGAAACAACGAGCGCGGCGATGTCTCGCTGACCGTCAATCGACCCGGCAAACGCGTCACACTCTTCCTCAGTGCCTATGAACCGGTGCTCTGGCACGTGACCGTGGGCGAGGGAACGATTGTCGAGAAGGTCATCCTTGGCGGCTATTACCGTCAACAGGTGGAAGGTTTGCCCGCGGGCGTCGAGTTGGTCCCATCCTATTCCGAGGGAGGCACCGGAAATTATCTCTACATCGGTTACACAATCGAATCGAGCCAGTTCTATCGGACCGTCCCCAAACTGTGCGCTCAGACGGGACTGAACATCTCCAGTTTTCAAGGACGCTATCAGGCGACTCACCCCACACCGTTCGTGATCGACCGCGTACAGGACGACCCGCGACTGCGTTGCGATTACCCGGAACCCGTGCCGCCTGATGAATTGCCCGGTCTCAGTTTCCGACTCTCGTTCTATGGGGGAACCGGCAGCGGCGTGTTCTTCCAGAACTACACACTGGGCGGCCCGCAGAATGGAACCCGATTGCTGCCGGATATGCGTGTCGTGGCCGATAACGGCGGACGGTTTTACTACGGCACCGAGGGGCAGTCGGTGTTCAAGGCCGATTCCCAAACGGGCGCCGCGCAGGAGATGGCGCAGCCGCCGGACCTGGCCCGAGAAGGCTGGCCGATGGGCGTCGCGTTCGACACGGCGCGCCAGCGCGTGCTGGTGGTCAGCCTCGGCGGCGAAGGTTTCCTGCATGCCTGGTCGCCCGCGCAGAATAATTGGAACCTCGTTGCGAGCATGAACAATCTCGACCTCGACTGCCTGGAATACCATGCCGCCGGTAATGCGCTCTATGGTATCAGCGTCACGTGGGGAGACTACGGCGGTCCGCTGCTCTACGAATTCAGCGCCGAGGGGGCGCTCCGCCGACAGATTTCATTGCCCGTTCAACCGTTCGGCATTGGTCCTTCCGGTTACCGATCCGAATTGGTATCCGTGGGCGACTATCTGGTTTTGTTGCTGGAGGCGAACCCGGCGTTTGGCGGTGGAGACCACCAGGAGTCACGCATGTACCTGATCGACCCGCGCAGCGGACAGTTCTGGCTGACGTATCGAAAGGTTGGACTGACACCGAACCGACCGCCGGTTGTCAGCATTGTCACACCGACAGACGGAGCGAGGTTCGACACGGGTGCGACTATTGAGTTGGGCGCCCGGGTGACGGATCCGGATGGCAATCTCGGCCCGATGACCAAAGTGGAATTCTATGCAAACGGGACAAAAGTCGGTGAAGCGCCGGGCCCGACGACAGCACCGATCGGTTGGGTATTCGCGTGGACCAACGTCACCGCCGGTGAATACACCCTGACAGCGAGAGCGGCGGATGTTCTGGGCGCGACAGCGACGTCTCCACCGGTGCACATCACGGTTGGGCAGTCCAGGCCCGTGGTCCGGATTGAAGCCACCTCTCGCATCGCGGAGGAGAGTTCTGATCCGTTCGCGCGTCCGAGTCTCGTCGGTGAGTTCAAGGTCTCGCGGACAGGACCCACCACCTGGCCTCTGCCGGTCTTCGTACAATACTCCGGCACCGCCACACCCGGCGCCGATTGTCGGGAGCTTCCCTTCCTCGTTACGATTCCCGAAGGATCTGCTTCGACCACGATTCAGGTTCTTCCCATCGACGATGGAGTCCCGGAAGGGATCGAAACGGTGGTGGCAAAGATCTCCAATTGTCCGCCGCCCGGTTTGCTCATGCCGTGCATCGACTTCGACATCGATCCCGCCCACCAGAACGCAACTGTTTTCATCCGCGACCTCGGAAACATCGAAGCCGGCCTCACAATAACCTCGCCAAAGGACGCGGCGGTTTTTGAATTCGGCGACATCATTCCGGTTGAAGCTACGGCCATCGACCTCAACGGCTACATCAGCCGGGTTGAGTTCTGGGATGGCGAACAAAAGATTGGCGTATCGGAGCTGATCTTCGTCCGGCCTCCCGATCCCGGCACGCCGATTCAGCATTACTTCGAGTGGCGCGGGGCGGCGGCAGGTTCTCATCTGCTGACGGCCCGGGTTCCGCGCTCCGATGGAACCATGCTTAGGTCGCTCCCGGTGGATTTCGGTGTTCGACCCGGGGAGCCGACAGACAATCAGTTGCCCCGAATCGCCATCACGCGGCCAACGACGGGAGCGCAGTTCCCGCCCGAAACCGCCGTCGAGATCGTCGCCGAGGCTCGCGATCCGGACGGATACGTGCCTAAAGTGGAGTTCTTCGCCGACGGCCGCAAGATCGGCGAACGCAACGTCGTGTTCATCCGTCCGCCGGAGCCGGGCCAATCGCAGACGTTCGACTTTGTCTGGCGCTTCTCCTCGCCCGGCTCACACGTGCTAACGGCTCGCGCAACAGACAATAACGGCGCGACCGCCGGATCGGCGTCTGTCGAAATCAGCGTCGCGACTCCGGACCTGTTGCCCGTCGTCAGTGTCACTGCTCGCGACGCCTTTGCCGTCGAACCCGTCTCCAACGCCGGACTCGACACCGCATCGTTCCGCATTCGGCGTTTTGGGCCGACGAATGGAGTTCTGGTCGTGAACTATTCCCTGCACGGCACGGCCGAAAATGGCGTCGATTACGAAAGGCTGTCCGGCCTGGCCGTGATTCCAGCGGGCCAGAGGTCTGTCACCGTGACCGTGCGCCCGTTGGCGGACAGCCTGACGGAACAGATGGAGCCGGTAATCCTGCAATTGGAGGAACCGGCCGGAGAGCAGCCGTCAACCTACCGCGTCGGACAATCGCGCCGTGCCGTGGCGGTGATCAGCGACCTATCGATGCCTCACGCATTCGCGAGCGCCGAATGTCTGTTGCTGCCCGACGGTTCGCGGAACATCTGTTTTCCGGCGCAGACCGGCCAGAACTTCCGCGTGGAAGCCAGCAACGACCTGCGGAACTGGGAAACCCTTTGCAACACACCCGCCATCGACGGCGCCCTGCACTTTGTTGACGAAGAGGCGGCAAACTTCCCGAGCCGGTTTTATCGCCTGACGCCGGAACCAGTCGCCGTTGCGGAGGAGTAGCGCGTGGATTCGCGCAATTAGCAATTCTCAATTAGCAAGCGGGCGGGGCGCATCTCAAATTCTTGCGGCCGCGCGGATATTCGGCCGCTTCCTTCCCCCTCACCCCGCCCTCTCCCTTTGGGGAGAGGGCGCGACCACGCCCGGCCTTCTGCTTGCGAGGCGTCTTGGGTTCTCGAAGGCCACTTCGGCTGTTCCCTCTCCCTGACGGAGAGGGTCAGGGTGAGGGGGAAGGCAACCCACGCACGTTCAGGGCTGAACAGAGTACTATGGCCCTGCGCGACGAGTTCCACCGCCGATCATGATAAAACGATGCAAGAAAGATGGCATGGGTATCGGCGCCGTGTCATCGTCTCCACGCTCAATCCGCCGTA
>DATEKZ010000303.1:0-9733 GCA_035277185.1 Verrucomicrobiia bacterium | reverse complement strand
AGACCTGCCGGGCGGCATCCGCGTTTTCAAGTGTCATCCTCGTCTTCAGTGTCACAAGCTGATCGAAGTATTTCTCGTAACGAATGGAATGATCCAACTGGTTGGTGAAAGGAGCGTCGGAGATCCGCTGAACGACCGCTTGAAGCACTGCGAACCGGTTCCAGTCCGTCAAGGCGAGCCGGCGGTCGCACTCTTCCGATGCGGCCCAGCCGTCTTTTGCCGGTTTCCCGATCGGCTTCGGAAGCAGCGCGGCAACCTGTTCGGCAACGGCGCGAGCGAGCAAATAGTTTCCATGGAAGTTCAGGTGCACGTGTTCGAAGAACTGCTCGACGCCCGGTATCGAATTCGTCGAGTTCTCTGCCAGCACCTTCTCAAAGTCGAGCAATCGAACACGGCTCCCGGCGGCCAGCCTACGGATGATTTCGTTGATACGGGAATCCGAGCGGAACGGAAGCGCATCGAAGTCTCGTGCGCGTTCGAAGCTTCGTTGTGCCTGGTCGAAATTGTTCAGACCCAAATGGACCCGGCCCATCCGGAAATGGAGATCGGCAGGGTCGGGGTCGATCCGCGCGGCCTGTGCATACTGGTCGAGGGCGAGCGCGAACTGACCGACCGTCTCCGACGCCTGGCCCGCCTTGAAATGGCGGTCCCAGACGACCTTCATCTCGTCCGGCACATTGGTGGAGTTCAACGAAGCAAATGGCCCGCAATCCTTGAGATTACTGGCGACCGTGCTGAGCACGACCGGTGTCCCTGCGCTCTGCGCGGTTGCCAGGATGTCCTCGAGGTTCTTTTCAAAATGTGAATAGACCCGCCTGCGGGCGGGATCGTTATGGCGACTCTGGCTGTCCAGGAACATTTTCATACCCGTCCACGAGCGGTTGGCAGCCGCGCGGCCGCCAAATCGATCGACCAGCGCATCCAGCCATTGGCCCAGTTTTGTGGTCTTCATCGCAAGGCTGGCGCGGATCAGTGCGAGGTTTGGCGCGCGCGGTCCGAACGTCGCGCCGGCGCCGAAGGGGCCTTCCATTTCGTTGTTGCCCATGTAAATCACCCAGAGATCGCCTTCCCGCCGGGCGCATTCCCTCGCAATACAACGAATGGCGTGTGAGTTGATCGCGGTCATCGCCAGACAAACGACTTCAAATCGCGTGTCGGGAAAGCGATCGCGCAGGAGGACCTCGAGGTAGCGTCCGAATCCGTAAGCCGGTTCCGGGTCTCCCAATGCGGCGGATTCGCCCAGGAGAAAAATACGAAATGTGTTTGTGGATTTCCGGGCGGGCATCACCAATGGCGCCGGACTTCGCGCCACGGCGCGCGGGAAAAATCGCCAGCCAAACTTGCCATTTTCCACATAAACGGGGTGGCCGTTGATCTCGCGCTTGAGAAGGAAGCCCGTCGGATAACCGTATCCTCCAAGGCGAAGCCCCAGCTCCACGGTGCCAAGGAAAAGAAGAGGGACGAGCGTCAACGCTCCAAGCCGGAAGAGCCAGATCCGCCGCAGGCCGGCGGCCGGGGTGGGTGTCGCCGCCAGCTTCGCCTCCGTTGGCGTTCTCTTTGGAGGGGAGCCGGGCCTTTTTGATTTCTTTTTGTTCACGCTGGACTCACGGGAAGTTAGCATCGGCGTTTCGGGGGCGGAACAACAAATCCCTTGCCATGGGTTTTCACTCCCGATGCGAACCGGGGAACTGAGTTGATTAAGGCCGCAGGCTCGGCGAAGATTCGCGTCGTGATGAACCCTGAGTGCCGGCCCTTTCGACGCGTTGGTGAGTCATGACATTTCGTCGCGCCTTCCTGGTCCTGGTGGTGATACCCCGGCTTCTTCATGCGGGTGACTGGCAAACAGGATCGGGTTTCCGATGGTTCGAACCGAACGTCGGAACGGAGAGCAAGGACGGCTTCAAGATGGTCGGGTCAGGCCTCTCCGGAATCACGTTCACAAACGTCCTGCCGGAGCAGCGCCATTTGACCAATCAAATCCTGCTCAATGGTTCCGGGGTGGCCGCCGGCGATATCGACGGCGACGGCCTCTGCGACGTTTACTTTTGCGGGTTGGACAGCACCAATCGTCTTTACCGCAACAAGGGCGGCTGGAAGTTCGAGGACATCACCGGGTTCGCCGGTGTCGGGTGTGCAACGCTGACCTCAACCGGCGCCGCGCTGGCCGACCTCGACGGTGACAACGATCTTGACCTGATTGTCAGTTCGATCGGGGGCGGCACCCATCTGTTCTTCAACGACGGCAAAGGGAAGTTTCGTCAGGCGGAGGCTGTGTTGAATGCCGGGAAAGCCGGTATGTCGATGGCTCTCGGTGACATCGACGGAGACGGTTTCCTCGATCTGTACATCGCAAACTACCGGACGTCGGGATTGATGGATATGCCCAATGCGCGCGCGACGTTTAAGAGAGTCGATGGAAAAACGGTTGTCGAGACGGTCAACGGGCGGCCGGTCACCGAACCTGACCTGATCGATCGCTTCATTGTCGGGCCGCGCGGCGATATCATCGAACAGGGTGAGGCGGATGTGCTTTATCGCAATCCCGGCGGAAATGGCTTCACACCTGTTCCGTTCACCGGCGGCGCATTTCTGGACGAGGACAACCGGCCGCTGACGAAGCCGCCGCTGGATTGGGGTCTTTCTGTCATGTTTCGCGATGTCAACGGGGATTCTCTTCCGGACATTTATGTTTGCAACGATTTCCAAGCGGCGGATCGCTTCTGGATGAATCAGGGCGCCGGAAAGTTTCGTCTCCTTCCCCGCCTTGCGCAGCGAAAGGCGAGCCTGTTCTCCATGGCGGTGGACTTTGCCGACATTAACCGGGACGGCTTCGAGGACTTCCTTGTTCTCGACATGCTGAGCCGCGACCACCGTCAGCGAATGATGGATGTCCCTGACAGCACACCTCCCCTCTACGTTGTTGGTGAGACCGACAATCGTCCCCAATACGGCCTGAACACGCTGTTCCTCAATCGGGGAGATTCGACCTTTGCAGAGATCGCGCAGCTGAGCGGCCTGGACGCATCCGAATGGTCCTGGGCATGCATCTTTGTGGATGTGGACCTCGACGGTTGGGAGGATGTTTTGATTTCCAACGGCATGGAACGCGCCGCGCGCGACAGGGACGTCGCTCAACGCCTCAAGGAGATGCGCGCCCGCCGCCCGATGTCCGACAAGGAAATCTTTCAGGCGCGCAAAATGTTTCCGCGGCTGGCCACGGCGAATCTGGCGTTTCGGAACCGCGGTGATCTGACCTTTGAAGACGTGAGCGCGGCGTGGGGTTTCGATGCGCGCGGCGTGTCACACGGGATGGTGTTGGCGGATCTGGACAATGACGGGGATCTGGACGTGGTGGTGAACAACTTGAATGGTGAGGCAGGGGTGTATCAGAACGAAGGGACAGAACCGCGGGTGGGGGTGAGGTTGAAGGGAGTGGCGCCCAACACGCGTGGGATCGGTGCCAAGGTGTGGGTGTATGGGGGAGCGGCGCCGGTGCAGAGCCAGGAAATGATTTGCGGAGGGAGATACTTGTCCAGTGATGACGCGATGCGGGTGTTTGCGGCGGGGGGCCGCACGAACGAGATGCGGATTGAGGTGCGCTGGAGAAACGGGAAGCGGAGCGTGGTCAATGGAGTGAAGGCCAATCGCATCTACGAGATTGATGAAGCCGGATCAACCGAAATCCAAAGTCCAAAGTCCGAAATCCAAAGTGCTGAGCCGTTGTTTGAGGACGTGAGTGCGTTGCTTGGGCACACGCATCACGAGGAAGAGTTCAATGATTATGTGCGGCAACCGTTGTTGCCGCGAAAGCTGAGTCAGTTGGGGCCTGGAGTGGGCTGGTATGATATGGATGGAGACGGATGGGAGGATTTGGTGATTGGGAGCGGGAAGGGAGGGAAGCTGGGGGCGTATCGGAACGATGGCCAGGGGGGATTCAAGCGGATGACCAACGGAGTGTTGGAGCGAGTGGTCACGCGGGACCAGAGCGGGGTGGTGGGTGTGGGACCGGGGAAGGTACTCGTGGGATCGGCCAACTACGAGGATGGGTTAGCGGTGGGAGGGAGTGTGAAGGAGTATGATTTGGCGAAGGGCACGATGGAAGACCGAGTGGCGGGAGGGGAAGGGAGCGTTGGACCGCTGGCGTTGGGGGACGTGGATGGGGACGGGGATTTGGACTTGTTTGTGGGCGGCCGCGTGATTCCCGGGCGGTATCCTGAAGCGGCGAGTTCGCGCTTGTTCCGCAATGAAGCAGGGAAGCTCGTCGCGGATACGCAGAACGCGACGGCACTGGAGAAGGCGGGTCTGGCGAGCGGAGCGGTGTTCAGCGATCTGGATGGAGATGGCAAACCGGAATTGATCGTTGCGTGCGAGTGGGGACCCGTGCGGGTGTTCAAGAACGAGCATGGGAAACTGGTTCCGTGGGATGTGCCGGTGACCCTCAACCATCAACCCTCGACCCTCAATCAGCTCACGGGCTGGTGGAACGGAGTGAACGCTGGCGACTTCGACGGTGACGGCCGGCTGGACCTCGTGGCCAGCAATTGGGGACGCAACACGAGTTATGAGAGCGAGCAAAGCAGGCCGCTCAAACTGTATCATGGGGACCTGGACGGCGATGGTTCAGTGGATCTCGTGGAGGCGCGCCACGACGAGGCGATGAAAAAGGAAGTGCCGGAGCGAGGGCTGGAAGTCATGGGCCGGGCGATGCCCTTCCTGCGCGAGAAATTCGCGACGCACCGGGCCTATGCCGTGGCCGGCGTGAGTGAGATTCTGGGCGATCGGCTCAGCCGCGCAAAAACAGCCCAGGTGAACTGCCGGGAGAGCATGGTCTTTCTGAATCGCGGCGATCATTTCGAAGCGAGGGCGTTACCGGCGGAAGCGCAGTTTGCTCCGGGGTTTTCCGTTTGCGTCGGGGATTGCGACGGGGACGGGCACGAAGACATTTTTTTGAGCCAAAACTTCTTTGGGATAAATCCTGAGACGGCCCGCTGCGACGGAGGCCGGGGGCTATGGCTGAGAGGAGACGGGAAAGGCAATCTGGCGGCGATGCCAGGTCAGCACAGCGGAATCAAAGTGTATGGAGAGCAACGTGGGGCGGCGTTGTGCGACTACGACGGTGACGGGCGGGTGGATCTGGTGGCAAGCCAGAACGGGACGGAGACCAAACTCTACCGAAACACCGGGGCAAGGCCTGGATTGCGGGTGAGGCTCAAGGGTCCGGCGGGCAATCCGACCGGCGTGGGTGCGATGGTAAGATTGAAATTCCAGGACTCCTTCGGACCGGCTAGGGAAATCCATGCGGGCAGCGGCTATTGGAGTCAGGACAGCGCCGTTCTAGTCATGGCCACTGCGGAGCCCTTCATTCAAATCCACGTTCTCTGGCCGGGCGGGAAGCGCACAGTGAGCACACTCCCCGCGTCTGCATGGGAAATCGTGCTGAACCCAGCGGGCGACCTCCAAGTAACAAAGTAAAAGTATCTGCAGGTCATCACCCTTGGAGCAGGGCGTCTGATCGGCCTCGCGTCCGTAGGATTTGGCGCAAAAGGTATTGGCACGACCGCAGCCATAATGGGTCAAGAGCTGCTTGTTGGGGGTCAACTGACAATGGGCGGGGGTGAATGCAGGATTTTTGTTTTTTTTTGTTGCGGACGTGGGAAGGTTTTTGGTAATTGTAACATTAATCCAAATGGTTCCCTGGATAGTGCAGGCTTTTGAAGCATTTGTGCTGGGCCGGTGAAAGAAGTCTAAAACCATCATACGCGTATCTCCTATGAACACCCTTTATCGTGCTGCTTTGCCTGTCGCTGCCGTGGCGGCAACATTGCTAGTCCCCGTCTTTTCCCTCGACGCCGCTGCTCCCACATCGCCGCAGGGGGTCATCACGGCAAGAGAGTTCCTTGACATCGGCGGCGGGACTGCGGTTGCCGACCTGACAAACAACGCAAAGTTTCCCAACAGCCCCGATCTCGTCGCTTATCCGGCACGATTTGAATGGCCGACCGGGCCGGACGACGCGACTCCGCCGGCGGCTGACCTGAAGAATAATTATGGAACGCAGATTATCGGTTACTTTTATCCGGCAACGACGGGGCCTCACACCTTTTACCTCGCCGCTGACGACGGCGCGGTGTTGTATTTGAGCACCGACAGCGACCCGGCCAACAAGAAGTTGATTGCGGTTGAGACCGCCTGGTCGCCTGTAAGAGGGTGGGAATCGACGGCTGGAGGGAGTGTGCTTGAGAGCAAGAACTCCAGCACCTACACAGGGTCTCAGTGGCCGGGAGGCGGAACCGCCATCAACCTGACGCAGGGACAGCCTTATTACATTGAGGCGTTGGCGAAAGAGGGTATTGGCGGCGACAATCTGGCTGTCAGCATTGATAACTCCCTTCCCATTTCCGGCGCGCAGTTGTCCACAATTGACCGTGCATCGGTTGGGCAACCTTTCCTGTCTGATTTCAACGGCAGTGGCGGTGGCATCTGGTATTATCTGATCGAACCAACGGACACGGTCAACCAGGGGACGGTCCAGCTTGCACTTAACGGGAGCAACGTGACCCCGACATTTACGAAGATCGGTACCAATCTTACCATCTCGTTCCGCGTTGCAGCTCCGCTTGCGATCGGCAGCACAAACACAAGCACGCTCAACTTTACGGATTCCGCCGGAAGACCCCAGGCAATTCAGAAGACATTCGTCGTCGCCGCATACGCGTCGGTTCCGCCAGCGTACAAGACGGCAACGTTCTCCGGTGACGGTTTCGGCGTGTTTGTGCATCAGATCGAGGTGCCTCGCGGCCCGGGCGATGCGAACTCGATCGCCAATGGCGAACAACACCTGGCTGATGGATTCATCGATCCTCTTACGGGACAACCCTATGCAAATCTGGCCTCACCACCAACGACTACAACGACCACGGTTGTGAACTGGGAGCAACTGGCCGGAGACATCAATCTTGCCGATCCTACCGCCGCCGGCCAACCCGACAGTTTCAACGCCTACGAGCCGGATCCGCCCAATGGTCCACGACCCAATGCATCCATCCCCGGCATCCCCGGCAGCGCAACCGCGCCAGACGACAATATTGCGGCTGCCATCACGGCGTTTGTGGAATTGGCGCAGGGGTGGAATCGGTTGGGCGTCAACAGCGATGACGGCTTTATTCTGCGCGCCAGCCCGGGGCTTGGTGAGGTCATCGGCGGACAGGTGCTCGGCTCGTTCAATGGAGGCCGCGGAGCGTCAGACTCGCTCGCGGACTTCTGGGTGCAGGAGGCCGGGGTCTATCCGGTGCGTCTCGCCTGGTGGGAAGGTGGCAGCGGAGCCAACATCGAATTCTACTCCGAGAATATCGAGAGCAGGCGGCGAATTCTGGTCAATGATCGCGCCACGGCCGGCCATGCCAAGGCCTATCCAACAGGACAGGGTCGGGCCTATGTTCAGTCGGTCCTGCCCGCCAACGGATTCACGGGGGCAAATACCAACATCCAGATCAGGATCGCCCTGGTCGATGGTCTCACGACGGTCGTGGATGGTTCTGTGTCGCTGGTGTTCGACGGTGCCGCAGTTGCCGCGACGGTTGCCAATGGTCCGACGACGACGGTGACCTATTCGGTGCCGGGTGCAGCTGCCTTTGGTTCCTCGCACACAGGATCGTTGATCTGGACGGAAAGCACGACACCACCGACGGTCTGGACGAATAATTTCAGTTTCTCCGTCAGGTTCCAGGGGATTGGCGATTTGCCGGCCTCTTCGTTCTGGATAGAGGCTGAAGACTTCAATCACAGTGGCGGCCAGACTATGCCCGCGGCGAGCACCATGCCGTACGCTGGAAATGCCTACGACCAACTCGGTGCCGTTATTGACATTGACTATCAGCGGCCTCAGGAGGTTTCCTCGGACCTTTACCGGGTCGGTGAGGATCCCAACGTGCCGATGGATGGAAATCAGACAGCCGGCACTTTGGACACGCAACGCCCCGGCGGGTTTGAAGTCACTTCCAACTATAAGATGGGCTGGACCGCTGGAGGTGCCTGGTACAATTACACTCGCACGATACCGGCCGGGTTGTACTCGGCATTTGGGGCGTTCTCTCATGGAGACGTCGCGGCCGACGTCGGCGGCAGTCTGCAGCGTGTGACCGCCGGCGAGACGACGACCAGTCAGACGGTCGTGCAATTGGGCACGTTCAGCGGGCCGGCGCCTGGCGGTTGGGGTGCCAACACCTTGGTGCCGTTGAGGGACGCGACGGGCGGGCAGGGCGTGTTTAAACTGCCGGGTGGACCCGTCACGATACGCTTGACGACGCGCAACGGTGATTACGACTGGTTCACCCTGATTCCGGTCTCAGGTGTACCTCCGTCTGTAGTATCGATTACGCCGCCGCTGGATCTCACGGTTTACCGCAATGCCGTCTTTACGTGGACAATCGAAGACTTCAGCACGGCGGTGCAAACCAACTCAATTACCCTCAGCTTCGGCGGGGTGAATGTAACGCCGCAACTATCGATCACGAAACCGGCGACAGATCGGACAGTAGTAAGTTTCACTCCGGCACAACTTCTCAACGCGGGGACGAACTACCCGTTTGAATTGGTTTTCCGGGATAACGGGACGCCGCAGACAATCAAAACAAACAGCGGAACCGTAGTCACTCACTACCTGCCAAGGACCGCTGTTGACGGCGCGTTCGCGATCGAGGCGGAAGACTTCAATCACACCAGCGGCCAGGTGATTGCCGCGGCCAACACGATGCCGTATTTGGGTGGTGCCTATGACACGCTCAGTGCGGTTGCTGGAGTCGATTACCAACGCAACGGGAACGAGCCCAGCGGCGACGTCTATCGGCTCACCGAGAATCCGAACGTGCCGATGGGGGGAGCCACGGCTACGAATCAAGAGCAACCCGGCACAGTTCCGGACGTCAATCGGGCAGGCTGGGATATTACAAACAGTTTCTCGCTGGGTTGGGCGGGAGGCGGCCACTGGATGAATTACACGCGCCAGATTCCAGCCAATACGTATCAGGTCTGGGCGGCGATGTCGTACGGCGGAACGGGGGCAAATCTGCTCCAGGGCAATTTGCTCAAGGTGACAGCCGGGGCGACGACCCCGAGTCAAACAACGGAGCCAGTCGGTGTCTTCCGAGGAGCTGGAACCGCTGGTTGGGGAGCAAACACGCTGGTTCCGATGCGGGAGAATGCTGCCGCCACCGCGATCAAGACCGTTCAGTTCTCGGGCGAAACCACGCTGCGGTTCGAGAACGTGAGTGGTGACTTCGATTATCTGATGCTCATCCCGGTTGGGCCTTCCGGACCCGTCCTCAATCAGCCAACGCTGTCGGGAAATACGGTGACGATCTCATGGACCGGAACAGGGACGCTGCAAGAGACGGACTCGTTATCGCCGCCCAACTGGACAACGGCGCCGAGCCAGGCCAACCCGCAAACGGTGTCGGCCAGCGGAGTGTCGAAGTATTACCGGCTGCAGCAGTAGCGGCCATCTATTGAAGTATTGAAGGAAGCGAGGAGGCCGGACCACGGGTCCGGCCTCTTTTTTTTCAGGCAACATGAAGGGAAGTCAAAGGGCCACGGGCCAGTCCCGACCGATTAAACGTGGCTCCACAGCGGCGTTGGTGTCGCTCGCGGCTTTTGTCGTTGTTGCGGTATGGTGGATAGAAAGGTCTGGCCGTCCAGACGCGATCCCGGACAGCACCCGCGGCGCCAGGCATCCGGC
>DATEKZ010000302.1:0-5884 GCA_035277185.1 Verrucomicrobiia bacterium | reverse complement strand
CATCGCCAAATTGATTGGGCGCCAGATGGCTGCCCAGGATGAAGGATTGTAGATTGACCAATCCAATGGATTGCACATCTGCCCCCGATTCCAGATACGCCAGAGCCGGCGGGGACCACTGGACTTTGGTGACGGCCGTGCTCGGCGACAGGACAATGGCTGCCGAGGCGAGGCGTTGGGGTTGCGCTGGATTGCTTATGTCGACAATCCACAGGAATTGAAAGCCTCCAATAAGATTGCCGAATTGGTCTGGCGAACCTCCAAGCTTTCCACCAACCACCGCCAGCAAATCGTTTGTCTCTATTGGGTCGCCTGGCCTTCGTACATAGGAATAGCGCGGAATCAAGGCGAGATCGCGCGGAAAGCCAGGCACGGAGAGCTCAGAAACCTTGGTGGGAGCCGAGGGGTTCGACAGATCATAAACGACCACCGCTCCATCCAGCGGGCCAGCCCGTTCCAATGCGTAGGCGTAGATGCCACGCATTACCACTCCTCCCCCCGAAACTATTTCGGATAGGTCGCCGTCTATCCTCGGCGTTGTCCTGAATCGCAGGATAAAGCTCTCGAGAGGATTCTTCGCCGGCGATATATCCGTAATCGCCGGAGACAGGGTCAGCGTATAGGTTCCCGGCTCAAGGTTATAATACGAGATAGTCAGGATGCGTTGGTCCGAACTGAGCAATAGGACGGGGCCGTCGCTGGGCGGGCTGATCTGGATTGCGCTCGGGTCGGCTAATACGGAACGGTCGATCGGCTCATTGAATTCGATGGTAATGGGATCGCCCGAGTTGAGCGCGACGGCCAAACCGAGCGGGTCCTGCTGCGGTTGGGAACGCACAACTCGCGGCCGAAGCCGGTCATTTGAATCGGAAGAGACCGGATTAGGCAGCACGACCGGTGACCCACCAAATTGGATCACATAACGGACATCGATTGGGGGCACGCCGGCGGCAGATGCCTGTGCACGCAACAAAACTCTCGCGGCCTGGGTACAGCTTACGGAAAATGTGAAACGAGTCGTCGTTGGGCCCACTGCCTGTTGCGAGATCTGCGCCTTCGTCACATCGGAGCACGTCACGGTCACCGCCGGGTTAAACGAAACGACCTCATCACACAAGAGTTGTACTTGGGGTTGCCCGGATCCGTGACTGACCAGGACGGTTAGCTCGGCAGTGCCCCCAGGAGGTGGCAACGAAGGGCTGTGAGAAATAGAAACTCGCGGCGGATTCAGATCCGGGAATCCTTCTCTGGGCACGGCAAAAATTAAATCCGTAAGACGCGCGACGGTTGCTGCGGCGGAAGCCAGCACCTCCACCCTCTGGCCAAAGTGGCTCGGGTGTTGCGCGGTGAGCACGAACTGTTCAGGGCCGCTACTCGGATCAAGAGGGTTGCCGATGGTTGGCGCCGGTAGCATGAACGCGTAGCTGCCATTCGCTCTTGACAGAGTGAACATGGAACCTGGATCCAGCCGGCCCGGCCGTGCACCAGTGAAGACCTTCTGGCCAACCGGACGGACCGTCACGACGGCACCCCCCAAGGGTTTCACGGCAGTTGGCGAACCATTTGTGTCAAACGCAATCTCAAACACACGTCCTGTGAAAAGAACCGGTTGCGATTTGATCGCCATCAAGAGGGGCAGCACGGCCAACTCCTTGACGACCGGACTTGCCCCTGGGGCCACTCCCTGGGATAGGGCGATTAGGTTTGCTGCGTCCTGAGCTTCACGAACCTCATCGGGTGGATGAAGAAGCAGATGCGCTCCGGGGAACGGCTCGGAATGTGTGACCAGATGGCCATTCTCGTATTGCATCTTGTCCGCCAACATGTAAACGGGATCCCCCTGAAGTGTGCTCGGTACCAATAGCGCAAACACGCTCTCCTCGGGCGCGCCATTGGTGACGCCCGCTTGCTGCAACTCGGCCTCTGTGACCGGGATGGAGATATCAAACGAGTGAGTCATCTCGTCGCCTTCCGTCGAAATCCTGATCCCTCGGCCAAGTAGCTTGCCCTCCACAGGGGGCGTGTTGCTCATCAGAGTCAGGATTTCAGCAACGCTGATCGACTCGATCTTAAACTTTGTCTTCACAGGAATTGCCCCCGGCTCAATGATCACCTGTACTGGCCCTCCATCACTCTCGGCCTCGAGGATTCCACCCGCGCTGTAGAGCCCAACGCTCCCGTCATCGAATTTCTGCTCGGTTGCGGTAATCGTAGTGCGGGTGCCATTGGCGTTCACAAATACGGCATCAATCAAGTCCGCCTCGTCAGCATTGACAAAGCCAAAGAAGCTGCCGTCGGGCTTCGAAAGCACCGTGGACGTTTCGCCCGTCGTTTCGTTCACCAGGATGACCGGCTGTTCGGCCTCGGCAGTGCCGGGTGAACCGAATGCGACGACGGAGTTTTTGTTGGTCACGGGATCGAAGGCAACGAGCTGGCTGAGAATGTTGGGCGGGATATTTGTCGCGCCCGGCTCGAAGATGGTCAGTTTGGCGAGGTCACCTCGCGCAGTTTGCTTCTGTGTCTCGAAAACAAACTGATTCTGACCTTCAAGACGGAGCCCGCTGAGGTCGGCAATGTTCGTTGAAATCACAACCGTATATCGCGCGCCAGACTCAAGCGGATCGGTGGGCAGCAAGGTGACGACGGTATTGCGCAGGTTCACTGTGAAACTCGCCGTCACTGGCTGGCCGTTGGTGCCGAGCACTTGAATCGCGTTGCCGAGCAACGTCGCCGGGTTCACCGGTTCGCTGAACGCAATCTCGATCGGCGTCACGCGCGAAACATTCACCGCGCCATTGGTCGGATTGATCGAGATCACCCGTGGACCCGCCGCCGCGGACGCCAGGCTCGTGTTCGCGGTGGCGTTCGGATCGGTGACGACCAGTGTGCTTTGCCCTGTGTCGCCGGTGGCCGGATCGGTCACCGCCACGTTCACACTGCCGATCGGCGCAAGCAGTTTGAACGAACCATCCGCGCGGGAGAACGCGAGCCACGGTTGGCCCGCAATCCGCACCGGCATCCCGCCGTTCGGTTGGCCGGCGGAGTTGCGGGCGAGACCGGTCACCAATGCCTGCCGGCTGTTCACCCGCAGCAGAAGATACTGGCCGGCGCCAAAGATCCCATCGAGCCGGTCGCCCGACGACGGTTCCGCGGTGACCAGTTTCCCGGCCGAGTCCGTGGTCAGGCGCTCCAACGGTTGCAAACCGTACTGGCCCTGGTCGTAAAGCACGCGGGCGAGGACAAGGATGCCGTTCGTCGGCGCCCCGGTGATCTGCGCGACCAGTCGGCGGTCCAGGGCCACACCGGACACCGTGAGGTCAAAGGCGGCCACGATGATCACGTTCGTCGGGACGAGATCGAGAAAGTTGGTTGGATTCACCCGGCGCAACTGAGCCGCCTGATTGCCGACCACGTCGCCGCTGCCGGCAAGCAACCGCAAGCCCTCGGCGCTCACCTGACCGCCGCGCGAATCGAGCACGCTTCCGCCAAATGGCGTCGGCGTGAGCACTTCCATCTTCACGGTCGCTTCCTCAAGCTCTTCCGAACCGAACAGGAAGATAGGCCGCATCGGAAACTCGGCCTGCAGCGTGGACGCACTGGCATCGCCCGGACGCTGATAGCCAATCACGAAATTCTCATATTGCGGCGGGTGGCGGCTTGTGCCCTCGCTCAGCCGATAGTTCTCAAGCACTTCGCCGCGCAACACCAGACCGCTCGGCAACAACGCATTGCTCGGATGCGAAATGATCACCTCCGCCGTCGCGGTCACAAGTTCGGGCACGCGGCTGGCCGGACTGGAGGAGGGATTCACCTGGCCTGTCGCCGTCAACAAAGCCATGTCAGGCAGACCCGCAGAGCTGGCCTGAAGAGCCTGTCCGACCTGTGGCGCGGGCGGCGCAATCGGCGCAACATCTCCGACCACGAGTGCGTAGGCTCCGCCGACGTTGAGGATCGCAGTGATGGCGTTGGTCCCGTTGCTCGGCACCAATTGAACGGCTTCCCACTGAAGCGTGTTCTCGTTGAGCCGCGCGAGGGCCGCGGTTTCGCCGCTGCCGATCGGACCCGAAGGTCTCAAGGCGGCTGTTGCCGGGGTCGAGATTGGTCCGGAGAGTTCCAGCCAAAAAGCCTGCAACGGACTCCAACCCGGCGGCAGCAGAGCGGGCAGTGTCTGACCTGTGAGCAGAGTCACTGTCGCCGCCGTGTTCTGATTCACCGCGCCGGCCGGAAAGTTGATCTGAATCGCTCCCGCGGCATCGCGCATCTGGCCGCCATCCAGCAACGTAATCGTCGCGGCATTCGTTCCCCGCCGGGTGAGTCTCGGCGACGCCACGATCGCGACATCGCCGGTCGAAAGATTCTGTTGCCGCCAGACCGGCAAATAGCCGGACGCACTGAATTTCCAGAGGTGCAGTCCGCTCCCCTGGCCCACGGTCGCAACGCCAAACACCGCATCGGTAGTCAGGTTGGTCGGTCCCACCGGCCCGGTTTCTTCGACTTGCACACCCGTCAGCGGTTGACCGGTTTCGTTGAGTGATCGAACCAACGCCAATGCCACGCCGCCACGATTGGGTGCCGCAAACACCTTCGTCACCAGGCTTGGCGTGCCCGTGCCCACACCCATCGTGAGTGTTCGCTCCGGTGTGCCTTCGCCAGGCGACAAGGCCCCGTCCGCGACACTCGCAGTGAACTCGTAAAAGGCCTTGGCCGGCGTGCTGTCGTCCGCACCATCGGCTTGCTGCGGACCCGTTGTTCCGGTGAAGCTCTCCACGAAAAGTACGAATGGACCCTGGATTATCCGGCTGCTTTTGTTGGTGAGCAGCGCCTCGACGTTCCAGACGTTCTGCGCGCGGTTCAGGCGCATCGACCGGTAGCGCACTTCGACTTCGCTGGAGACATCCTCCAGCGTCAGGTTCGCGCCACCGAGGGTGAAGGCTTTTTCGGCGGCAACGAGCTGACTGGAAATCGAAGCCGCTAACAGAAAAAGCGATGCCGCAATCAAACGGACCGCGGCCTTCCAGGCCGCAGCGGGTTGGCCAGTCGAGCGACTATCGATAAACCCCGTGCGTCGCTGACTCACGGACATGCTGCGGGCAGAATGCCCGCGGTCCTGGGAGCGCGCGCGGCTTTCCGCGTCGGCCGAGGCCGCCGCCCTCTGCGGACCCGTCGACGGCGTATGTCCCTTAACCTTCGCTTTACGGATTAAACTCATACTCCAAAACCAGTTGGTTCCCGCTTCTGCGTGGAGACTTCAAGCGTGTGGGAACATCCGACAACACCTGGTAGAACCGGTTCCCCGTGGGTTGGCCGACGGTGAACGTCCGATTCGTTTCGTTCAAAGTCGCGGTGCTCTCGTCTGTGTAAGGGCCCGCCGCAGCGGGCGAAGAACGCAGTCCGAGTTGCACAAACTGATACTCAAGGATGACCTCGTTGCCGACGACGCTGATCCCGGTGATCCTTGTCTGCCGGTCGGCCATGACGCGGAAGAAACGGTTTCCGGTCGGTTTGTTGAGCCTGAAAACCCGGTTCGTCTCGTTGAGAAGAGCGCTCGTCTCTTCCGCGTAGAGTCCGCCCACCAGCGTCGCCGAGTGCAATTTCACTGCCGACACGGCGCTTTCAATGCGCACGTTTTGCACGAAGGCGAGAGAGGCCGCCGTATTCAGATTGTCGAACAGATCGAGGAACAAAGTCAGTGGCCCGCCCGCCAACACCGCCGGAAGCGCGAACGTCACGGAGTAAGCGAACTTGAACGCCAGGACAGGATTCAGGTTCGGGAAGGAAACGTCCGCGCGCTGGACGTCCGTCGGGTTGAGCGTGAGCCCGCCGGGGTTGGACGGTGTCCATTGCACGCCCGTCCGGTCGGCCGTGAGCAATAGCGCCGTGGCGG
>DATEKZ010000301.1:0-3284 GCA_035277185.1 Verrucomicrobiia bacterium | reverse complement strand
GGATACGACGGCGATTGTTCGTTACGGCACCAACGCCGCGCTTTCGCTTGCGGCAACGAACCTCATCCTGGAGTTGTCGCACGCGATCGCCCTCGGGGACCTGCTCGAAGGAGCAACCTATCAGTTTGTGGTGGTGTCCGCAGACGAGGCCGGGAACGTGGCCACAAACGACAACAACGGGAACTTCTTCGGCTTCGTGGCCGCGCCGGCAAAGAACGTCCTGCTCGTCAACGCCTATACGCCGGACGACCCGATCCTCGGGACCGTGGAAATCCCGTTGGCGGCGTACACGGGTCCGCTCGATCAAACCGGGATCAGCTACGAAGTCTGGGAAGTGTCCGATCGCGGTTCGCCCACGGCCGCCGATCTGCGGCCGTTCCGCGCTGTGATCTGGCGTTATAACGACAATCCGCTCAGCCAGGATACGATCGACTTGTCCGGACAGAACGCGCTGCAAACGTATGTGAACGGCGGCGGCGCGCTCTTCCTTTCGGGCATGGAAATCCTGACGCGCCTGGGCAATGTCGCGTTCCGCACCAACGTCCTGCAGGTCCAGGCGTTCGTTGAGGACGCCGGAGTGCCCTTTGCCGAGGGGCAACCAAACGACACCATTTCCAGCGGCATGGTCCTGGATTTGGATTACACTGTCTTCGACAGCGAGCTGCTCCAGCTCATCGGCCAAAGCCCGGACGTGTCCGATACCCTCACCATTTCGAGCAACGCCGTGCCGATCTTCCTGGACGGCGCGTCCGGCGCCATTGCCGGTCTGAGGTACCCGAGGACCATCACCGACACCGGCGGGCGGGTGGTGTTTCTTTCCTTCCCGCTCGATGCCGTTTCGGAAAGCGCGCCGGCGCCGGACAATCGCGCGAACCTGTTGCGCAACGCCATCAGTTTTCTCGCCCCCGGACTGAACGGACTCGGCAGCATCGCGCTCGACAGCCCGGCTTACACATTGCCATCCCTGGTCACCATCGAAGTGGGCGACTCCGACCTTGCCGGTCAGGGGCAAACGACCGTGAAGGTGTCAAGCGACACCGCGACCAACGGCGTGACCGCGACCCTGACCGAGACGCCACGGCGGGGTGTGTTCCGCGGGTTCATTACCCTGGTCAGCGCGCCCATCGGGCCGGCGTCAGCGGGCGAGTTGCCGGCGCGCGATGGCGATTCCATCCACGCGGAATATTTTGACGCTTCGGCCAACAGCGTCGCGCACGCGGCGGCGGTGGTGGACACCGTGGCTCCGGCCATCACGAACGTCGTGGTCCTTCCGGATTACGAAAGCGCGGAGATCAGTTGGGAAACGTCGGAATTCACCGATGCGCTGGTGCAGTTTGGCGAGTCGCCGTTTCTGGAGCGGACTGCTTACAACTCGGAACCGGGCGATCTCCACAGCGTCACGCTCACCGGTCTGCGGCCCGACCGGATCTACTACTACCAGGTGGTCAGCCGCGACACGGCCGGCAACGCGACCGTGGATAACAACCAGGGCCAGCTCTACACGTTCCGCACGTTGAGGCCGATTGTCCCGCCGTGGCTCGACGACCTGAACAACAGCGGCACGAACTGGACGGTGTTCGATGGCGACGGCACCCAGGTGAGCTGGCAGCTCGGCGTGCCAAACAACGGCCAGGAAACCGAAGCACACTCTCCGCCCAAGGCCTGGGGAAGCAATCTGAACGGGGACGTGATCGACTATGTTGAGTCGTTCCTGATCAGTCCCGCCATCGAATTGACCGGAGGGAACGTGGCCACGCTGCGGTTCTGGCATAGTTACGATTTCCTGGACTTCGATGCCATCCTCGACTTTGGCGAACTGCTGATCGTGACCAACAGCGTCAGCGAACCGGTCGCGCTGGCGCAATATTTCGACGATGTTGCGAGCTGGAGCGAAGAGGAGTTCGATCTGACGCCGCACGTCGGCCGCGTGGTCTTTCTCGTCTGGCATTACGTCTATTTCACGCTGGAACCCGCGGCACGCCCGGGCTGGCTCATTGACGATGTCTCCGTGACGGTGAGCAGCGCCGTGCGAGGCACGATTGAAGTCACGAACAACCTGTCGCAGGCGCGTTTCACGGTGAGCGGCCCGGCTTCACAGACCGGCCAGGGGCTGACGCTCACCCTGACCAACGTGCCGCTCGGCGAGTACGTCGTGACCTGGTCCTCGGTCCTGGACTACCAGACACCGCCGCCGCAGACGAACGTGGTTTCCTCCGCCGCGCCGCTGACTTTCCAGGGCGTCTATGCGTTTGTGGACGCCAACTCCAACGGCATGCCGGATGCCTACGAGCAGCGTGTGTTCGGCGACGTTTCGCCGACTCGCACGGTCACGAGCGACACCGACAGCGACGGCCAGTCGGACTACGCCGAGTTCAATGCGGGCACCGATCCGACCAGCACAAACTCGGTGTTCAAAGTCTCCGCGCCGGCGCCGCAGACGAATGGCAGTCTGCGCTTCTCGTGGGCTTCTGTCCCGGGTCGCGCTTATCGCCTTCAAGCCGGCACGGACCTGGTCAACTGGGCGCCGCAGACGGACTGGATTCACGCGACCAGCGCGACCTCGTCGGTAGTGCTGACGCCGGCGAGCGGGGGCGCGGATTCCTTTTACAGGTTGGAAGTCCGTCCGTAGCACCAGGCGATTGGAATTATTCCCGGCTCTTCGAATCAATGATGATGGTCACGGGTCCGTCATTGACCAGGCTGACCTTCATGTCCGCCCCAAATTCGCCGGTCTGAACCGGTCGGCCCAGTTCTTCGGCGAGTTTGCCGGTAAAGGCTTCGTAGAATGGAGTGGCGACTTCGGGTCGGGCCGCCCGACTGTAGGAAGGCCGGTTTCCTTTCTTCGTGCTGGCGAACAACGTGAATTGGCTGATGGCCAGAATGTCGCCTCCCGCCTCGCGAACGGAGACGTTCATCACGCCCTCCAAATCGTCGAAAACGCGGAGGCGACTGATCTTGCCGCTCAACCACTCGATGTCTTCGCGGGTGTCCGCCTCTTCAACAGCCAAAAAGACGAGCAACCCTTTTTGAATCGCGCCGCGGACCTGACCGTTGACTGAAACGGAGGCTTCGGAGACTCGCTGTATGACGGCGCGCACGGCATAAACGTGGTGGAGGTGGAAATCGGTGCCAATCAAAAACTCGTCCGCTGTTTCAGGGCGCATCTCCGAGTTGTCGATTCCGACTGGGCGTAGCGGCGGGCGTCTCGCCGGCGGGATCCACGTCGGAAATCGGAGCGCATTTTGAGTCTCTTCGGGGGCTCCGGGCGGCGAGATGCCCCCCTC
>DATEKZ010000300.1:0-9705 GCA_035277185.1 Verrucomicrobiia bacterium | reverse complement strand
ATCACAAACTGACGCGAAAGCTGCGCCTGCCCGAAAATTGAGGGTTGAACGCATGCTCCAACGGAATTATATCTCTGTCGGCTTGAGTCACTTTCGCTCTATTCCAGGGCGAATGGCCGAACCCCGAAGGTTGCATGCATTCAAGGCTGCGAACGATAATATCAACCTCTGTCTTGCGGCGGGAATGGGAGAGCCGGCTGGCGGACAATGGGCGGCCAGGCGGCAGGACGCCGCTGCTGGTGTACCTGTCGAGCCTTGCCCTGTTGAGCAGCCCTGCGGTTCGTGGAGAGGACGAGCCTTTACCCGGCTCGAAGGTCGTTCAGGAGATCAGCTACGACAACTATCGTAAGCCGGCCGGTCCGTGGTCGATTCATGTGGTTCGGATGTCGCGGAAGAGCATCCAGTTTCAACTGCGCACGATGCATGCGACGGGAAAGGCTCTTGGACTGACACCTGTCACGGACCAAACAAATCCCACGAATGCTGCGCCCGGAATTCCGGTCGCGGCAATCAACGGTGATTTTTATCAGCGCGAGGGTCCCTACGCAGGCGACCCGCGCGGCCTGCAAATCGTCGAAGGAGAGTTGATCAGCGCTCCCACCGGGGGCGCCAGTTTCTGCGTCGATCTGATCGGCGAACCACGAACAGTTAACGCGGTTTCGCGGCTGCAGGTGAGCTGGCCCAACGGCTCGACCAACCCGATTGGTTTGAATGAGAATCGCCTGGCGAACCGGATAACGCTTTATACCCCGGCATTGGGACCCTCCACGCACACCGCGGCGGGACGCGAGTTGGTTTTGGAACGGCAGGGCAACAACCCGTGGCTGCCGCTTCGTGCCGGCCGGACGTATCGCGCTCGAGTCCGCGAAATCCGGGAATCGGGAAACACGCAGATTCTGCCCGAAACAATGGTTTTGTCGATCGGACCTGCGGCGCTCAAGAGCGTACCTCCCGTTGAAGCTGGAACCGAACTGATCATTTCCACATTGACCGAGCCCGTTTTGAGGGGCGTCAGGACCGCCATCAGCGGAGGCCCCGTCCTGGTGCAGACCGGAAAACGAGCGCGTTTCAAAGCTCCCGATTCGG
The DNA here is from genome assembly GCA_035277185.1 of Verrucomicrobiia bacterium. Taxonomy (GTDB): domain Bacteria; phylum Verrucomicrobiota; class Verrucomicrobiia; order Limisphaerales; family AV2; genus DATEKZ01. Next base: position 8,619 of record DATEKZ010000300.1, on the reverse strand, counting down.
ATTCCTACGAGTTCAGTTCCATGATGGAACGCCATCCCCGGTCGGCCGTCGGCTGGAACGAGGATTATTTTTTCCTCGTGACGGTCGATGGCCGGCAGAAAGGCGTTTCCGCCGGCATGACCCTTGACGAATTTGCCTCCTATCTGGTCAAACTCGGTTGCCAGGAAGCTATGAATCTGGATGGCGGTGGATCGGCGACGCTCTGGTACGAAGGCAAGGTTCGAAATCAGCCCTGTGATGGGTACGAGCGGGAAGTCGCCAACTCTCTGATCGTCTGTAAAAGACCCGCGGGAACACGCGCGCCGACAAAGACGCAGGGGCCGTGATCTGCTGGAAGCCAGAGATCGTGAAAAAAATTGAGAGCAGCTGCCGGTATTTTTGGAGAAGCGAAGTTGTCCGCGTACGCCGCGGGCATGGGAGAAGCGTGTCACTGCGCGGTCGGGTGAGCCCTCGATTGAAGAGGGTATTGCAGATCGGGTGTGTCGCCGGGCTGGCCGCGGCGGTGCTGGCGGATCCCGGTTCCGCCGGTGAGGACCCGTTTGCCGCGCACCCTGTCTGGCGAATCGAGATAGAATTAACGCCGCAGAACATGGACCGTCTGCGGAGCGAGAGCCGGAGGTATGTTCCCGCCAGCTTCCGCGCATTTGGCGAAGTGCTCCACAACGTGGGCGTACATTTGAAAGGAGAAGGGAGCTTCCGGCCTATCGACGACAAACCGGGTTTCACGCTGGACTTTGCGAAATATGTTGGCGATCAGCGGTTGCGTGGTTTGCGGAAGATTCATTTGAACAACTCCGTGCAGGACACCACCTTTCTGAAGGAGCATATCGCCAGCGAACTCTTTCGGGCCGCTCAGGTGCCGGTTCCACGTGTGGCGCACGCGTTGGTCAGTTTGAATGGACGTGAACTTGGCCTTTATGTGATCAAAGAGGGGTCCACCCGGGAGTTCCTCAGCCGCCATTTCGAGAATCCGGACGGCAATCTGTATGACACCGACGAGGGCCATGACGTCGATCAACGCATGAAGCGACACTCGGGCACGAATTCAACCGATGACCAGCTCGAATTGGAGCGCCTTGCGGCCGCGGCACGGGAACCCGATCTCGACCGTCGCTGGGGACGCCTGCGGGAAAGCCTCGACCCGGATGCATTCCTCACCTTTATGGCGATGGAATTGATGATTTGCCACTGGGACGGCTATTGCCTCGGCCAAAACAACTTTCGAGTTTATCATGACCCTCGAACCGGCAAGATCGCCTTCCTGCCCACCGGCATGGATCAGGTATTCTCGAAGGCAGACATGCCCTGGAAACCCGATATGTCGGGACTTGTGGCGCGCGCGGTCATGGAAACACCCGAAGGCCGGCGGCAATATGCGGCGAGGTTCAGGGCGCTATTCAGCAGCCTGTTCGTTTCCGAACGCCTCACCAACCGCGTGAACCAGGTTCTTGCCGGCCTCCGTCCCTCGCTAAAGGCCGGCATGTTCGGGGAAATGCAGCGGGACGCCGCCGCGCTTTGTGTGAGAATAGCCGAACGAGAACGCAGCCTCAGAAAACAACTAGGCGAGCCCGACCCGGTATTTGCCGATTTTCATCATGACGTCGCCCTGTTGCGCGGATGGAAGGCGTTTGACGAACCCGTCGGAGGAAAGATGCTGGATGATCAGCGTCCCGACAGCCGAGGCGTCTTGCGGATCGTCGCCGGCGCCAGGACGTCAGCGTCCTGGAGGACAACCGTAAAGTTGAAGCAAGGACGCTACCGGTTTCAAGGACGCGTCAGGGTGATCGGCGCAACCTCCCTTCCGTTCGGCAATAGCCACGGCGCGAGCCTGCGGGTGGCCGGCAAAACGCAACGCTCCCCGGAATTGGTGGACACAAGCGATTGGGAGGAGTTACAGACTGGGTTCGAGGTGCGCGCCGCGGAGGAAGAGATTGTGTTGATCTGCCAGCTTCGCGCTAATTCGGGTGAAGCGTGGTTCGACAAAGCCTCCTTGAGTTTGGTTCGCTTGGGGCAATAATAGGTCCGCTCTGACGAATCGGGCAGAATGGAATATTTGGTACCGCATATGCTAACCATGGCTGGACGGAAGTTCGCTTGCCCCGAACGAACAAGCATCCCGAAGACCTTCATTATGAGACGAGAACAACGCGCCTTTACGCTGATCGAGTTGCTGGTGGTGATAGCGATCATCGCCATCCTGGCGGGCTTGCTTCTTCCCGCATTGGCTGCCAGCAAATCAAAGGCCAAACGCATTGCCTGCGTGAACAACCTCAAACAAGTGAGTCTCGGCCTCAAAATCTGGGCCCATGATAATGGTGACAAGTATCCATGGAACCTTTCGACGAACAAGGGGGGGAGTATGGATTCTGATGACTGGACGGATCATTTCAGGGTCTGCTCCAACGAGTTGAGCACAGCTCGCATCCTCCTCTGTCCGGCGGATATCAAGAAAAAGGCCGCGACCAACTGGGTATCCGCGGAGGCCGACGCCCACATCAGTTATTTCGTCGGGACGACCGCCAGCGAGGAACGTCCCCAAACCATTCTTCTGGGCGACCACAACGTGACCGGGGGCGACGGCGGTTTCGATCTAAAATGGAGCAAGTTCCTGGGCTCCTCGATCGATGCAGCCTGGGACAAGAATCTGCATGTCCGGCAAGGCAACCTGTGCCTGGCGGATGGCAGCGTACAGCAAATGAAAACCGAGGCCCTGCGCGCTCAGATCAGCGCTGCACTGGCCACGGGAATAACGAACGTTATCTTCTCCAAACCGCGCGGTATTTTCTGAATCCCGCGCGGTAACGACAAGCCAGGATGAACAACCGAGCAACTTCGTCGCTCTCACTTGCAGGTTAACGACCGATGCGTAATCGCAGATCCATCGATATCATCTCCATTCTGGTCGCCGGCGCGGCCCTGGTGACGATTGCTCTGTTCTCGTGGGATTTCCGACCGCCTGTCGATCGGGGGCTGCACGCGGAGATTGGCCGTGCCCTGGCGAAAGAAGCCCTGAGCCTGGCGCGTCCGGGCGCGGAGATTACCGTGATCACCCGCGACACCGAGGCCTTCCGTCAGCCCGCCCTGGACATTTTGCTGAAGAGCTTCCAACAGGAGATCGGGCGCGCGGGCAGTATCGCCGTCACAACCCACGCACTCCAGTTGGATCCGCTGCGGCCGGTTGAAGTCCCGCCGGGAGACTTTTATGAATTGATCCGGCGATCACCCGCCGATCGGATTATTGTTTCATTCCTGGGTCCGCCGGCGCTGACGGAGGAACAGCGCGGCGCACTGGGGACAGTTAAGCCAAAGATCATCGCTTTATGCTCGGGGAATCTGGCGGAGAGTCTCGATTTGCAGGAACTCTTCAAGGCGGGGCTGCTGCACGCCGCGCTTGTAAACCGGCGACCTGCGCCGGGCGCGGCGGACGTGTCTCGGAAGAGTTCCGGCGCGTTTGACGGACTCTACACAATTGTTAGAGGGGACCCTTCAAGCGAACGTTCGCATGCCGGACGATGAAGATTTTGCAATGAGAACCGGCGCCTCCTCCCCTGCGCGAGCGAACGCGGCCCATGACGCCGCGTTCACGAAGACCGATTTTCTGGTGACGCTTGCCGCCGCCACTGTGTTGGCCGCCCTGGTGGTTGTGCCCCTGACGGTGGTTCGAGACAAATCCCGCTTGAAGGTTTGCACCGACAATCTTCAGCAGGTCGGCCGGGCCGTGCTGCGCTTTGCCGATGATCACGGAACAACATTGCCCGGGCAGAACCGGACGGAGTCAGGAGACCCCTGGTGGTGGTACAAGGAAGACGTCAAGGGTTATGCCGGGCTGTCGGGACCTTCTTCGCCGAATGACCGGGTCTTTGCCTGTCCGATGGATCGGGGCTATTCGGATCCCACACCCTTTTGCAGGAATCCGCGGTTCGATTATAGCAGCTATGTCTTCAACGGTGTCACGTTGTTTGGAACTCCCAACATCGCCGGCTGGAAATTGCCGGCGGTGAATCAGCCCAGGCGGACCCTGCTGGTCATGGAATGGGCGGCCCACGCTCCTTTGTCCTGGCACCGCACCAAAACCGGAAAAGCCAACGCGCCTTTCTATCGCGACGCCGAAAGCGTCGTTGCCTTTGCCGATGGCCACGCCGATTTCATCAGGATTTACTATGACGGGTACAACGCGGCTTACACGCGCGATCCCATTCCTGGCTACGATTACAAATACAGCGGCAAATAGGCGAAGACACGTAACCGAACCAAACGGCACCCGGATCACAAAGCAGTTGATATGAAGCTCTCGTTAAGACCAATGAGTATCCGCCTGGCATTCGCGGTTCTGGCCGCGGGCCTGTCGGCGCGGGCGACGACGGACGTCGGACCCTGGGTTCCCATATTCAAAGGCGTGGATTATTCCGTCAGCACAAACACTCCAGGCGGTGGAGGCTTTCCTCGCCTGCAGGTCGTCCACGCGTTTCGTGTGGACCTGAGAGACCCGGATATCCGGCTGTTCACGACGCCTCCAAGCTCGAACTATGTCGCCGGATCCTCAGAAGTTGGAGGCCTGACGACCAGCGACTTTTTGAGTAACTATCGTCTCCAGGCAGCGATCAGTGGCGCGAACTTCTTCTCGCCGGGAACCTATTACCTTCCGGCGTGGACGCCGATGGATGTTTTCGGCCTGGCGATCAGCGAGGGTGTGGTCGTCTCCACGCAGGACGGGCCTAACAATGCAGCCGCCATCCTGTTCGCCACGAATAATCAGGCCACGGTTGTTCACACGAACTGGCCGACAGTCAGTCTGGACGGAATTGTCGCCGCGGTTTCGGGAAACGTTCCGTTGCTGGCCGCCGGTTCGAATCTGGTGAATCAGCCCTTCTCGCAAGACCTCGATCCCCGAACCTTCTACGGTCTTTCGCAGGATCGCCGGTTCCTTTATCTGGTGGGGATCGACGGTCGCCAGGACGGATATAGTGACGGGGCGAATTTCGATGAATGCGCGCGCTGGCTGCTCCTCCTGGGCGCTTACGATGGCATCAATGTGGATGGCGGAGGTTCCACGCTATTGGTGATGGAGGACAGCACCGGTTTTCCGGTACGGCTCAGCAAATCGAACGCCGTGGCGGATTCAGGGCGGGAGCGCACGGTCGGCGGCCATTTGGGAATTTATGCGAAGCCCGTGCCTGGATTTATCAATGACGTGGTCGTCCTGCCGGGCGACACCAACGCCAGCATTACGTGGACGACCGTCGAACCCTCCACCACCGAAGTGGAGTACGGACTGACGACCGGGTTCGGCGCCAGCACAGGCGTTCAGACCAACACGGTGACGAACCACGCGGTCCAGCTCACGGGACTCACACCCTGGACCGGTTACTATTTCCGCGCCAAATCCTCCACCGCAACCCAACAATATGTCTCATCGAACTTCTACTTCTTCACGACCAATTACGTGACGACAAACGAGATCTTTGGGATCACCAACTCGTGGAAGTACACGAACATCACGGCCAATCTCAATGGCCTGGCCTGGACCGGCACCAACTATTCGGATACAGCCTGGCGCGGGCCCGGGGCAGGCCTGCTTTGGATCGACACGAGGGCCGGCGGACCCAACCCGGACGTGGAGCCCAAGGGTACGCAAATGGCCGGGAACCCGAACAACAATGGTCGTCCTTACGTCACCTACTATTTTCGCACGCACTTCACGCTGACGAATGTCGTTCCAGGAGGGTTGCTGTCGTTCTCCGGCCACATCGATGACGGCGCCGTCTTTTATGTCAACGGGGCCGAGATTTACCGGTTGCGGATGCCCACCAACTCGGATGCCTCGACGTTGGCCACCAACTTTCCGTGCGCCGGCGACGCGACGACGAACTGCCTGGACACCTTCACGATCGCCATGAACTCGCTCACCAATCTTGTCGCGGGCGACAACGTGCTGGCCGCCGAGGTGCACAATTACAACCTCCAAAGTTCCGACATTACCTTTGGACTTTCGCTGCAGCGAATTGAGCCGGTGGCTCCCACAAATCCGCCGCCGACCATCACGACCCAGCCGCAGAGTTTGACGGTGACCAACGGCGACAACGCGAGTTTTACGGTGGTTGCGAGTGGCAATCCAGCGCCGACGTATCAGTGGCGGAAGAGCGGTACCAACATTTCGGGTGCGATGAACCCGACGTATGGTATCAGTGGTGTAACGACCAACCATGCGGGGGAGTACGATGTGGTGGTGGCCAATTCGTCCGGCTCGGTTACCAGTGCCGTTGCTACATTGACCGTAGTGCCTTCAACGAATTCGCCGCCGACCGCCCGGATCGATCTCAGCTATTCCGGGAATACGATCACGTTGAGTTGGGATGCACCCGGGTTCGTTTTACAGTCGACCGACGCCCTGGAGGGTACTTGGAGCAATGTCGCAGGAAACCCGGGAAGTCCCTTTCCGGTGGAACCACTGGAGTCGAAGCGGTTTTACCGGCTCCGCAGGTAGTCGAAAGATCTGATTGGTCTGAGTTGGCCAATCGCCATGAAATGTCCGGCAAATTTCAAACCACTGGATTCAAGCAAGCCGTGAGGCAACGAATGCCGAGGCGTGTGCTGATTGCCGCCGTCTTGCTGTTTCTCGTGTTGTCGGATTACGGGCTTAGTCACGCGGCCACGAACGGCCCTGCGGCGCGTCTTTCCCGCGGCTTCACCTACCGCCGTGACGACATTCCCGAAGGGCCATGGTCCATCCACGTCGTCAAAGTGGACCGTTCCAGCCGGAGCCTCGAACTCCACACGGCCCTCGGCAAACGTGCCGCACTCGGCCTTGCGCCGCTCAGCGAGCAGGTCAAGGCGCTGCCGCCGGAACTGGGCCGCCCGGTCGCGGCGATCAATGGCGACTACTACCGGGATGAAGGAGCTTATGCCGGCGATCCGAAGGGCCTCCAGATCATGCGGGGCGAACTGGTCAGCGGGCCTTGCGACTGGACGTGCTTTTGGATGGATACCGCCGGAAATCCTCAAATGACCAATGTCGTTTCACGTTTCGAGGCCACCTGGCCCACCGGAGAGAAAATCCCGTTCGGATTGAACGAAGAAAGAACGCGAAACACGGCGGTTCTTTACACCACGGCGGCCGGCACTTCGACTCACACGAAAAAAGGCCTGGACCTGATTCTGGAGAGGCATGGAACCAATTCATGGCTTCCTCTCCGCCCCGGCCAGACCTACCTGGCGCGGGTGAAGGAAGCGCGGGAAAACGGTGATGCTCCCTTGACGCCCGACACAATGGTATTGTCAATCGGCCCCCAGATCCTCTCTCGCGTGCCGAAGACGCTGCCGGGCGCCATTCTGCAAATCTCGACTGCCACATCTCCCGACCTGAACGGAGTCACAACGGCCATCGGCGGCGGTCCAGCCATGGTGAGACAGGGAAGGGCAATCGTCCGGAACGAAACCAACGTTCGGAATCCGCGGGCCGCGGTCGGCTGGAACAAGGACCACCTTTTTCTGGTGGAAGTCGATGGCCGGCAGCGTTACCTGTCGGTGGGCATGACCACGCAGGAACTGGCCGACTACATGATCCGTCTCGGATGTGATTCGGCCATGAGCCTGGACGGAGGCGGCTCGGCCACGTGCTGGGTTTACGGCCAGGTAATGAACCGTCCCTCTGAAGGATTCGAGCGTCCGATGGCAAACGCGCTGGTCCTGGTGCAGAAGGAGAAACAGTGACGCGGCAACCCGGGGAGCGCGGGTCTGCGACCCGCAGCAGCTTCGCAGGCTGCGGCTCCCAGCAGAGCCGCGCTCCGAAACCTGTGCAGGACGCACAAATCTTGAGAAACCGTATGAATCACTCCGTTGCCAATGAGCCTTCGCCGGTGATGGGGGCTACGGAAACCGGCGGGATAAAAACGCCATCTCTCTCTCTTGCCTGGGCGATTACGATCGGCGAGGCCATTCTCTGGGGCGCGCTCGTCTGGGTTTTTGCCGATTACTGGCTGATGCTGCCGGTGCGCTATCGCTGGTGGGGCATCCTGGTTCTGGCAGGCCTGGCCGCCATCGGACTTGTCCGTCTGGTGAAATTCTACCGTCGTTTCCGGTTAACCAGGACCGGCCCCGAGGCACCGCCTCCCGAGCAGCGTTCCAACTAAAGCTCCGCGAAGGGTTGTGTTCCATTCCGGGATTCGGCATGCTCGGACACACAGCACTTACAAAGAAACGATGAGCAGCTCTATGAACAGATCCAACCTCAACGCCTCCACGATTTTCTCACCTCTCAACCTCGCTGTTGCCGCCGCATGCCTGCTCGGGGTCCATCCAGCGTCGGCGCAGCAACCGGCGCCGCCGCCAGGCTTTACCCCGCTCTTCAACGGCAAAGACCTCACCGGCTGGCGCGGCGGCGACACCTTCGATCACCGCAAATGGATCGCCCTGCCCGAAGCGGAACGGACGGCAAAAAACGCCCAGTGGACCGCCGACATGAAGAAGCATTGGAGTGTCGAAAACAGCGAACTGGTCAATGACGGCAATGGCAAATATGCCACCACGGAAAAGGACTACGGCGACTTCGAGCTGCTTTTGGAATACAAGACCGTCGCCAAAGCCGACTCGGGCATTTATCTGCGAGGCGTGCCCCAGGTG
>DATEKZ010000299.1:0-5363 GCA_035277185.1 Verrucomicrobiia bacterium | reverse complement strand
ATGGGCAAGTAAGGATGGCGGCCAGATAACGCTGGTCAGGGGCGTGGATAGACCGCATTTTGAGAACGGTATGCCGCAGCCTGATTGTGGGACGTTGCTTTGGCAGATTGATGCAGCAACTCCAGAAGAGGCGTCCGCCATTCACCATCTGCGCTTAGGATGGGAACCGTACAAACCTGAGGGGAATCCCGCACCTTGTCCGAAGTGTGGTGCCATGAATTATCCAAAAGGAAGCGGGGAGTGTTGGCGTTGTGGCCTCGTGTGCTGATTGTGATAAGGCGTGGCCAACCAGTGTCTCCGGCGAACCGCCGTCCTGCCAAGCGATCATCCTGTTTAATTCCGGCAGATAGCACGAGGAGTAGCCGTGATTCAGGCGAACAAGGGAATGTTCCGAATGAAATGAAACGATCTGAAATAGTCATCGCAGTTTTCCTGGCGGCGATGTTCGTCACCGGTTGCTCGTCGAAGCGCCAGGGCGTCTTCCAGGGTTACATCGAAGGGGAATTTGTTTATGTCGCGTCGCCGCTCGGCGGGACTCTCACGAACCTGGCGGTCGCGCGTGGAGCCGAGGTAAAGTCCGGGCAACTTCTCTTCGAATTGGAACGTGAAGCGGAGTCAGCGGCCGTGCGCGAAGCGTCGCAGAAACTTTTGCAGGCGCAGGCGCAACTCGAAAATCTCAAAAAAGGAAAACGCCCGAGTGAGATCGCGTCATTGGATGCTCAACTGGATCGGGCCAGGGCGAACCTGCGCCTTTCCGAGATCGAACTGACGCGGGTCGCGAGGTTGCGCGAGGAAAAAGTTGTCGCGGCGGACGAACTCGACCGCGTCAAAGCCCGTCGTGATGCCGATCAGGCCCAGGTCGAAAGCCTCGCGGCCGATCTCGATACCGCCCGCCTCGGCGCGCGTGACGACGAGATCAAGGCGGCCGAAGCCGAAGTGCAGGCGTTCACCGCGGCGCTTGCCAGGGCGGAATGGTCGCTCACTCAGAAGAAGCAAATGGCGCCCGCGAACGCCCGCGTGCATGACACGCTTTATCGCGTCGGCGAATGGGTGTCGCCAGGCAATCCGGTCGTGTCGCTCCTGCCGCCAACCAACATCAAAGTGCGTTTCTTCGTGCCGCAGGCGGAACTGCCAGGGATCAAGATCGGTCAAGGGGTCAGCGTCACGTTCGATGGCGGGGCCAATCCGTATCGCGCCACGGTGAATTACATCTCAACGCAGGCCGAGTTCACGCCTCCGGTGATCTACAGCCAGAACAACCGCGCGAAACTGGTTTTCATGGTCGAAGCCGTTTTCTCTCCTGCCGACGCGGACCGGTTGCGAGTCGGTCAGCCGGTGGATGTGACGCTGGAAGAGTCGGTGAAATGAACACTCACTCTGGAATTCAGAGAGCCACGAGCGATGTGAGGGTCCTGGTTGCATTCTCACCCCTCACCCCGGCCCTCTCCCCGTTGAGGGGAGAGGGTGAAGATGGCGCGCGCCGCAAGCATGAGGCGATCCACCTGTCGGGAGGGCACCGCAAGCGATTCCCTCTCCTCCTCGACCGAGGAGAGGGTCAGGGTGAGGAGTCGAAGTCCGCAGATTCCGTTTTCGTGATTCCATGAGCGCCGGCGATTTCGTTATCGACGTGCACGGCGTTACCAAGCGATTTGGCGACCGCACGGTGGTCAACAGTATCGCCATGCAGGTGAAGCGCGGGGAGATCTACGGTTTCCTCGGCCCGAACGGCAGCGGCAAGACGACCTTCCTCCGGATGCTTTGCGGGTTGCTCACGCCCGACGCCGGCAGCGGCGTCTGCCTCGGTTTCGATCTACGCAAGGACTCCCGCGAGATCAAGAAGCACGTCGGCTACATGACGCAGCGATTCAGTTTCTACGAAGACCTGAGCATTGAAGAAAACCTCGACTTCATCGCGCGCATCTACGGCGTGCCGCAGCGCGCGGCCGCGGTCGGGAAAAGTCTCGAACGACTTGGCATGGTCGAACGCCGCAAGCAGCTCGCCGGTGAACTTTCCGGAGGTTGGAAACAGCGTCTCGCGCTGGCGGCCTGTCTCATTCATGAGCCGCAGTTGCTGCTGCTCGACGAACCGACCGCCGGCGTGGACCCCAAAGCGCGCCGGGATTTCTGGGACGAGATACATCGACTCGCCGCCGCAGGCCTTACTGTGCTGATCACGACGCATTACATGGACGAAGCCGAACGTTGTCATCGGCTGGCCTACATCGCCTACGGCAATCTCCTTGCGCGTGGAACCGTGGAAGAGGTCGTCAAAGGCGCGGGCCTGACCACCTGGGAAGTGACCGGACCCAACCTTTCGGACCTGGCGGAACAGATACGCGGCCTGCCGGGTGTGGAACAGATCGTCGCCTTCGGCACGACGCTGCACGTCAGCGGCCGGAACGCGACGCAACTTCGCGAAAGCGTCGGCCCGCTAATGACCGGCGATTATCACTGGCGCCAGATCGAGTCGGGACTTGAGGATGTGTTCATCAGTCTCATGGAAACGGCGAAGGACAACTTCTCGTGAAAGCCGACGCGTTTAATCTGCGGCGGTTTTGGGCCATGGTCGCGAAGGAGTTTATCCAGATGCGTCGCGACCGGCTGACCTTCGGCATGATGGTCGGCATTCCGCTCCTCCAGCTCGTGCTGTTCGGCTTCGCCATCAACGCCGATCCGAAACATTTGCCGACGGCGATCTTTTCGGCTGACAACAGCGTCTTTTCGCGCACGCTCGTCTGGGCATTGCGCAACAGCGATTACTTCCGCGTTGTGCGCGAGGCGGGCAGCGAACAGGAGATTCAGACTTTTCTGGCGGCAGGCGACGTACAGTTTGTCGTTCATATTCCGGAGGATTTCTCGCGAAAACTCCTGCGGGGTGAGCGCCCGGGTTTGTTGCTGCAGGCCGACGCGACGGACCCCGCCGCGACCGGCAACGCGCTCGCCGCGATCGGCACGCTGGTGACCAGCGCGTTCGACCGCGATCTCAAAGGACCGTTGAAGAACCTGAGCGCGACGCCGGGGCCGGTGGAGTTGCGCATGCATCGCCAGTACAACCCGGACATCATCACCCAATACAACATCGTTCCCGGCCTCATGGGTGTGGTGCTCACCATGACGATGGTGATCATCACGGCGCTGGCCATCACGCGCGAACGCGAGCGCGGCACGATGGAAAATCTGCTTTCAACTCCCGTCCGACCCGGTGAAGTGATGATCGGCAAGATCATCCCCTACATCATGGTGGGTTACATCCAGGTCATTCTCATCCTGGTCGCCGCGAAATTTCTTTTTCAGGTGCCGATTGTGGGTAACCTCGCGTTACTGTTGTCGGTGATGATCCTGTTCATCGCGGCGAATCTCGCGGTGGGCATCACCTTCTCAACCGTCGCGAAGAACCAGCTTCAGGCGATGCAGATGGCGTTCTTCTTTTTCCTGCCGTCGATTCTCCTGTCGGGATTCATGTTCCCGTTTCGCGGGATGCCCGCCTGGGCACAAGGCATCGGTGAGATTCTGCCGCTCACGCATTTTCTCCGCATTGTCCGCGGCATCCTGCTGAAAGGGAATGGCGTTGCCGAAATCGCGCCGGAGCTTTGGCCGATCGCGCTGTTCATGGTCCTGGCGCTCTTGATTGGCATGAAGCGCTATCGTCAGACGCTGGATTAGAGGGAACGAATACCCCTAAAGAGGTATATCCGCTTCTGTCAGTGGTGTTATTCTTTGCGGTGTTCGCTCCGAGAGCGGACCGACGACTGAGGCGAAAGCGGGGGTGAATGTGGCAATGGGAGATTGAGCCGTCGCAAACAGATCACTTGGTAACCGGAGGCCCTGTATATGATGTTCTGTGAAGAAGTCGAACAGAAGCAGTTCGCCGTGACCCTGGCGGACAGGAGAGAGGCGTTGATCCGGCCGATGAATCCGGAGGACCGGGGTCGTGTGGCGCGCGGCGTGGAACTCCTTGCGCTCGAGTCCCGGCTTTGGCGTTTTTCTCTGCCGCTGCAGTTTAGCGACGACCGGTTGGCACCTTCGACGGCTGTCGATCAGCGAGGTTCCGCGGCCTGGATTGCGGTCCACGCGGCTGCCCACGGCGAGCCTGTATTGGGCAGCGCACAGTATGTCCGATTGGAGCACGAACCCCAGGTGGCAGAACTGGCGCTGACCGTGGCCGATCGTTATCTGGGCAACGGATTGGACGCCTATCTCCTGGCGACGCTCTATCTTTCAGCGATCGAATCCGACATTGAGACGCTGCGCGCAGTCGTTCCGGCCGAGAACCGGCGGATGACGCGCTGGCTCTTCGACATCGGCGCTTCCAGCCACTTTGCCGACGGGCTTTGCAAACTCGACTTGCCGCTCCGGCACGACGGAGTCGAGTGGTCTCAAACCTCCTCTGCACGGCGATTCAAACGGAAGCTGGACGAGCTTCGCGGGCAGTTTCTGTGAACAAAAGCCGCCCGGTCAGCGCACGACCGCGTGCAATTTCTGTCTGAATTGCTCCACCAACTTTGCCTGTTCCGCATTGACCTCCGCATCGGTCAGCGTCCGGTCGGCGTGACGGTAGATGAAGGCGTAGGCAATACTCTTTTGTCCCTCCGGAACGTTCTTGCCGCGGAACACGTCGAACAATTCCACGCTTTCGAGATTTCCGGGCCTGGCCTTCTTCACGAGTTCGAGCACGGCATCGTGGGTGACGTTGTCAGGGACGAGCATGGCCACGTCGCGCCGGATGCTCGGAAACTGCGGCAGCGGTTTGAACGATTTGGCGCCGTTCCGCCGCGCCAGCAACTGGTCGAGGTTCAGCTCGGCGAGAAAGACCGCGTCACGCAAATCGTATTGCTTCGCAAGTGACGGCAGGAGTTGGCCGAATTCGCCGAGCGCGAGTTTTCCGCCCAACGCGATCGTGGCGGATTCGAGGAGCAGGGCCGTGCTTTCGCTCCTCTTGGCGCAGCTCACGCCGCGCAACCCGAATTGTTCGAGGAACTCCTCGAGCAGGCCCTTCAAATCATAGAGGTCCCAACGGGCGTCACGGTCATCGCCGCTCCAGAAGGGCAGGGCACGCCGCCCGGTCAGCGCGATGGCCACCCGTCGTTCCTCGTTCAGCGTGCTGCCGGCATCTTGCCGGCGGAACTGCCCCTCATGAACTGCCGGCGGGACGCCGGCAGCACGTTGGAACACGCGGCCGATTTCGAACAAACCAACGTCATGGCTCTGATGATGAAGATTGTGGCGGAGGGAATGAAGCAAGCCCGACATCAGCGAAGACCGGAGCATGTCCATGTCGGAACTGAGCGGGTTGGCGAGCATCACCGCCTGGGCATTTCGCATGCCGGGTTCCGCGCTCGTAACGAGCGTCTGACCTTGCGCCT
>DATEKZ010000298.1:0-2874 GCA_035277185.1 Verrucomicrobiia bacterium | reverse complement strand
GACTGGCGCACTCCAAGACGCTACCGCGCGATCCACAGGTTCATAGTCCCAACGCGCGACCGGAATGTCGTGGAGGCTGCCCATGAACGCCGATTCGGCAGCTCTTTGCATTGATTTCGATGAATACGCTGTTCAAGAAACTTGAAGCCTCACCGCTGTTGGCCCGGGTCGTGCCATTCGTGGTCTTCGTGGTGTTGACCTTTTGCCAGGGCCAGTTTGGCGAGGCGTCGCGCTACTGGTTCTACCTGGCGAAGACGATCGTCGGCGCGTGGCTGATCTGGACGGTTTGGCCGTGGGTCAGTGAGATGCGATGGAAATTCAGTTGGGAGGCGGTTGTTGTCGGCGTGGCGGTTTTCGGGGTCTGGGCAGGACTGAATGATTTCTATCCGAAGATCGGCAAAAGCGGTCCGCTCTGGAATCCGCACGAGGCTTTCGGGGCGGGCTCCGCCCTGGCGTGGATGTTCATCATCGTGCGGATCGTCGGTTCGGCGATCGTCGTGCCGCCGCTGGAAGAAGTCTTCTACCGCTCGTTTCTCTACCGTTACGTGACCCGGCCCGATTTCCAGTCGGTGCCGTTGGGTCAGTTCAGATGGCTGCCGTTTCTGGTGACCGCCGCGATTTTTGGTTTCGCCCACCACGAATGGCTTGCCGGAATTGTGTGCGCGTTTGCGTATCAGGGTCTGGTCTGCTGGAAAAAACGCCTCGGCGACGCGATGACCGCCCACGCGATTACAAATCTGCTGCTCGGCATTTGGGTGGTGTGGAAGGGGGCGTGGCAGTTCTGGTAGGAAACACCGAACACCCAACATCGAACGACGAACATCGAAATCTTGTGACCTGTCCGGCTGCGTCCCATTGGATGTTCGACGTTGGGCGTTCGATGTTGGGTGTTATCCATGGTTCATCTGAACACATGATTCCTTGCGTCATCCATGAAGACGACCACCTGTTGGTGGTCAACAAGCCTGCCGGCATGAACACGCACGCCCCTTCGCCGCATGCGGGGGAGGGGATTTATGATTGGCTGAGACACCGCGAGCCGCGTTGGGCCAGCCTTGCCATTATTCACCGGCTCGACAAGGAGACGTCGGGCGTCATCGTTTTCTCCAGGACCAACCTGGCCAACCGTTCGTTGACCGAACAGTTCGAGCGGCGCACCGTGCAAAAAAAGTATGTTTTCCTGACGGACCGGCCGGTCCGGGAAAGGGAGTTGAATGTTGCGACCGCGATCGTTCGGGTGGGAGAAAAATATGTCAGCCGTCCTCTCCACGCGACGGGCGAACGGGCGGAAACGCTTTTTCGCGTCGTCGGTTCGTCCTCCGGCAGGACTACGGTGGAGGCCGAACCGCTGACCGGAAGGACGCATCAGATTCGGGTCCACGCCGCCGCGAGCGGGTTCCCGATTCTCGGCGACGTCCTCTATGGCGGGACGTCGGCGGACCGGGTTTGTCTTCACGCCGGACAAATCGTCTTCCGTCATCCAGCGACGGGTAAAGAAGTCACGTTTGCGGTTCCCGTGGATTTTTCGGCCGATGCGCGGGTCTTGCTGCGCTCGGCCGTGATCGATTCCGGGGCAACGGATGCTTACCGGCTCATTCATGGCGCGTCGGACGGCTGGCCGGGTTGGTACGTGGACCGGCTCGGCGACTTCCTGCTTTCGCAGTCGGAACGGGAATTGAACGACTCGCAACGTGAGACGCTGGCGGTTCTTTTGAAGCAGCTTTCGTTGCGCGGGGCATACCATAAGATTCTCACGCGCGAATTACGGAAGGCCAGCCCCGCGCAGGCGTCGCCGAAAAAAGGCCTGGGTTGCGACGCCCCGGATGACTTTGTTGCCCGGGAGAACGGGATGTCGTTTGTTCTGCGTTTCCAGGAGGGTTACTCGGTCGGCTTGTTTCTCGACCAGCGGGACAATCGCAGGCGATTCCTCGCGAACCATGTCGGCGCGGAGTTTCCACTCTTCGCCAATAGTCCGGACACCGCGAAGGTGCTCAACCTGTTCGCCTACACATGCGCATTTTCCGTCTGTGCCGCGAAGGCGGGCGCACGCACGACGAGTGTCGATCTCTCGAAGAAGTATCTGGAATGGGGCAGGCGAAACTTTGTTCTCAACGACCTCGACCCGGCGCGACACGACTTCATTTATGGCGACGCGTTCGACTGGATGCGAAGGCTGGCGAAAAAGCAGCGGAAGTTCGAAGTCATCGTGCTTGATCCGCCGACCTATTCGCAATCGAAAGGACACGGCGCGTTTCAGGCGGAGAAGGATTATGGCGAACTGGTCAACGTGGCGCTGCCGTTGCTGGCGGCAAACGGCGTGTTGCTGGCCTCCACCAATGCGGCAAAGCTCCCGCCGGAAAGATTTCTCGGGCAGGTGACAGCCGCAATTCATTCCACGCGCCGCAAAGTCGTTCAACAGCACTACGTGCCGCAGCCGCCGGATTTTCCCGTCGGCCGGGACGAGCCGGCCTACTTGAAGACGGTCTGGATGCGAATCGAATGAGCCGCGGGATCGGTGCGAAGCGGGTGAACCGGATCAGGGAGGATCGAGCACGCAAAGGACCGCGGCGCTGAGGTGTCTCAGATTGGGGGCGAACTCAACGCCGCGGCCTTCACGCAACTCCCTGGCTACTCGCACGCGGCAAAGCTGATCCGGCCCGGTATCGTTGGGTCGAAAACCGGGTGTCTGATCTCGCGGGCACGACAGTCCGCAGGAACAAACAAGGCGTGAGTTTCACGCATCACGCGTGAAATTCACGCAGAGACTCCCGGCCATCGTCAGTCTCCCGTCCAATACTAACCTGGGGAACGCCTGCCTCCGCTCCCGCTTGGAGCGAACGATTCCCTTGTGCGCGAGCCTGACGTCACCGAATC
>DATEKZ010000297.1:0-2186 GCA_035277185.1 Verrucomicrobiia bacterium | reverse complement strand
TCCAGCTACGTGGACGACGGTGCGGGCGCTCCGAGCGCGGCAACGGACGCGGGCAGAACCTTCTGGTACTCGGTCCGTGCCGAAGACGAAGGTGCTTGCGCTCCGGGTCCCAATCTTTCCGGGAACAGCGCGCCGGCCTGGGGCGTGTTGCGGGATCGGACCGGGCCTGCCGCAGGCGACGGCCGCGTCAACATCCAGTGCGTCCGGCCGGAAGTCAGTTTCGTCCGCTCCGCCGATGTACCCGACCCGGTCACCGCGCCGACCAACGTCCTCTACACGCTCACCTGCGTGCGCCTGAACGAGGGCATTGTGTGGGCCGAGTTTTACGCGTTCGACCCGACGCGCGGCGAAACCAATTTTCTGGGCCGGCGTTATTATGGTCCCGGCGCGACGGGCGTGAGCGTGGACTACATGATCTCGCGCCTGGAGCAACGCACTCTGTTATTCCTCTGCCGCGCCGGCAGCGCGAACGGGAAAATCTCCGAGTTCGCCTCCACACCGGCCGGCGCCAACTCCCCAAAAACCGGCGACAAGCGGACTTATTTCTTCGAAGCGGAAACGAAAGTGGAACAGACCATCGCCGGCCGCGACCGCCAGTGCGATCGTCACGATCCCCGGCCGCCCGGCTCCGGCGTCGTCACGGGCATTGGCATCGACATCTTCCTCACGCCCACGACGAAGGAATACAAACTCTACCGCCGCGTGGACGGCGGATCGATTACGCTGATCTGCCAGGGCCTGGGGGATTTCAACATCGCCGCCATCGTCACTTGTCTCGACGAAGCCATGCCGGTGAACGCGTCGGAGATTTGTTATTACGTGCAACTTTTCGACGAGCATGGCAACGCCAGTCCGTTCGCGTTTCTTGGCTGCTTTGAAGTGGGCGCCTCCGGCGAGTTGCCCGTGCCGTTGCTGTCGCCGCTCGGTTCCGCCGGCACGAACTCCGCGCCGAAGATGAAGCTCAACTGGTTCTGCCCGCCGCACGGCGTGGACCATTTCGAAATCTGGATGGCGGCCAGCCCGACCGGCATCAACAACAGCATCGCGCCCAACCTTTCGTCCAATCTCGGCCCGGCGAACTTCACGATTCCATTTGAAGGCACCAACGTCACCGCCGACTTCAGTTTTTACCAGTCGCCGCGCGTCGGCGCCGCTTTCGGCATCGGGGCGCAATTTACGGTCGAGGTGGACATCGAACAGGGCAAAACCTACACCGTGTTTATCAAGGCCATCGGGCCGGACGGCGACGACAGTGAGCCGAGCAACGCCGAGCAGTTCGTCTGGCATCCGGTCACCGCCGTCGGACCGCAGGTGCCGTGGCCGGTGCGCGGTTTGCCTCCGACGAATCATAACTATCATCCGAAGATCGAAGCCGTGCGTCTGCCGAACGACATCTTCGAGGGTATCGGTATCCGGATCGGCGAGGTGTTGATCAGCGGGCGGCAAGGCCCGTTCTCGCAGCGGAAAGCGCCGTGGATTACCCCCGGCCAGACGAATCCGGTCATTTACCTCTACACCAACGGCGTGACCGGCCTGCCGGTGTTCCCTGTGGCGTTGTATCGTTACCAGGTTCCGAGCGCGCTCTATCCGAAGGTGTCAGGGGACGTTGTGCAGGTTTCGCCGTTGATGGAGAAGATCGCGTGGGAAGCGGCGGTGCATCCGGATGTCGGCCCGGTCGCGATCATTCGCGATCCGTTCATCGCGGTGTTCAATGACCCTCCGATTCCGGGCGGGGGCGCGAATCTGATTCACGGTATGTACCTGCTCGACACGCAGCCGGTCGTGCTGGGCGCGCGCTATCGCTACCTGCTCGTGCGGTTCAAAGACGACCGCGAGATCGATCAGGTCATCCCGACCAACGAGGTGGAGGTGACACCATGAGTGCCGGCAAAAAGAGCTTTCAGTTCCCCCTCACCCCAGCCCTCTCCCTTGGGGAGAGGGAGAATCGTCCACCGCTCACGGCGCAGTCGGACGCACTCGGACTCTCGCCGGCCTTTCTCGCGCGAAAAACCGATACAAGAGACGAAGCCGGAGATGTTCAAAACGTCGCATCGCGTAAATTGCTGTTCCCTCTCCCCGGGGGAGAGGGTCAGGGTGAGGGGGAAGGTCCCGTGCGAATAGATCGACTCCATCGTTTTCGTCTGTTGCGTCCCTTCGTTCTCTCGCTTTGCCTGATGTTGGCATCC
>DATEKZ010000296.1:0-2055 GCA_035277185.1 Verrucomicrobiia bacterium | reverse complement strand
AATGGAGCGCGGGATTCCGATCCCGCGAGTGGCGCAGACTTTTGGCCCGCGGGATCGGAATCCCGCGCTCCAACGGTCGTAGTGTCAAGACGCTCCCGTCGAAAGATTGCGCGACGGGGCCGCTTGCATTGAGGCGGCGCTTTGTTAGCGTGCCAGGCCATGCCGTCAGCCGGCTACAAACTCGTCAGGCTCGCCAGCGGCGTGCACAGCGTGCATTCGCTCCAGCACCGCGAGACGTTTCATCCGGTCGTCGGACCCGTGGCGGAGGCGAATGCGCTCTACGTGGAACAGCTTAAACTGCGTCAGCGGCTGCGCGGGCAGGCGGGCCAGTTTGTCGTCTGGGATATCGGCCTGGGCGCGGCGGCGAACGCGGTGACAGTGCTGGGCGCGGCGCGCGACATCTCTTGCGCCGTGCGGCTGGTCAGCTTCGATCACACCATCGAGCCGCTGCAATTTGCGTTGGAGCACACCGGGGCCCTGGGCTACATCGAAGG
The DNA here is from genome assembly GCA_035277185.1 of Verrucomicrobiia bacterium. Lineage (GTDB taxonomy): Bacteria > Verrucomicrobiota > Verrucomicrobiia > Limisphaerales > AV2 > DATEKZ01. The sequence goes on along the minus strand of DATEKZ010000296.1, from coordinate 1,561 downwards.
GTACGCTCCCCAACTGAAAATGCTGGCCGAACGACACGAAGTGACCTTTGTCAACGGTCGGCAGACCGTCCGCTGGGAGTTGTCTCTGGGCGATTTCCCGAGCCTGCTGGCGACGTCCGCGGCGCGCGACCTGCCGAAGCCCCACGCCATTCTGTTCGATGCTTTTTCGCCGGCGAAAAACCCCGCCATGTGGACGCTGCCGCTGTTCACCCGATTGTTCCAGCTTCTGGACCCGGGACGGCCGTGTGCGATGCCAACCTATTCCCGAAGCACGATGCTGCGGGTGACGTTGTTGCTGGCCGGGTTTTACGTCGGCGCCGGACACGCCACGGGTGAAAAGGAGGAAACCACCATCGCAGCCAACTCACCCGACCTGATCGACGAACCGCTCGACCCGAAATGGCTTCAACGCGCGCGCCGATCGAGCAGCGCGGAACCGCTGCGCGAGCCGGTTTATCGCCAGGCCCCGCTGTCATCGAACACGTGGGCACGATTGGAGCGGCATCCGCAGTTTAACTAGAGAGGGTCGGACACGCCGGCGGCGTTTGGAGATTTTTCGTTTTGCGCAGGGAGAAACAAGGGCTACTATGCGACGCGTCTCCGTGAGAGCAGAACTCAATTCGATTTGCCGCTGGTTTCGGGCCGCGCTTTTGGCGCTGCTTGCCGCCCCGGCCGGCGAACGCGCTCAGGCGGATTCCGGGCCGGCTCGAATGACGGCGGTCGCTATCGTTGGAGATGAATTCCACGTCAACGGCAAGCCGACCTACCCCGGCCGCCAGTGGCGCGGACATAAAATCCAGGGACTGCTCTTTAACTCGCGGATGGTCCAGGGCATCTTCGACGATCGCAATCCCGAGACCGCGGGCCAGTGGGCGTACTCGAACACGGGCAAATGGGATGCGGAACGCAACACACGCGAATTCATCGCCGCCATGCCGGAGTGGCGCAAGCATGGCCTGCTCGCCTTCACCCTCAATCTTCAGGGCGGTTCGCCGCAGGGCTACTCAAAGGAACAACCCTGGCACAACTCGGCGATCGAGGCCGACGGTTCGTTGCGCGCGGATTACCTGAAACGGCTCGAACGGATCATCAACCGGGCCGACGAACTCGGCATGGCGGTGATTCTCGGTTACTTCTACTTCGGACAGGACCAGCGCCTGCAGGATGAGGCCGCAGTGATTCGCGCCACGGATGCCGCGACGAAATGGGTTTTCGACCGCGGCTATCGCAACGTGCTGGTCGAAATCAATAACGAGTGCAACGTTCGCTATGACCACCCCATCCTGAAGCCGGAGCGCGTTCACGAACTGATCGAACGCGTCAAGAAGGCGTCTCATGAGGGGCGACGCCTGCTGGCCGGCACTTCTTACGGCGGCGGGTTTGTTCCTTTGGAGAATGTTGTTCGCGCCTCCGATTTTCTTTTGATTCACGGCAACGGCGTCTCGGAACCCGGCCGGATTGCCGGGATGGTCCGCAAGACGCGCCAGGTGCCCGGCTACCGCGGACAGCCGATTCTGTTCAATGAGGACGATCACTTCGATTTCGACAAACCGCAGAACAA
>DATEKZ010000295.1:0-5920 GCA_035277185.1 Verrucomicrobiia bacterium | reverse complement strand
TTCTCCGCGTTGTGATTTCCAACGCGGCGTTTTGTGACGCGACGCGACATGCCATCGTGACGCAGCTCGGCAGCCTGTCGTTTGACAACAACAAGCAAGACGTCCTCAACGAACTGAATAACCGCGTGACAGCCAGCAAATAATCGCCAGCGGGCAAACAGAGACGGCAAACCGGGTGGCGAGTTCAGTCTTGTGGAATTCCCGCGTTTGCCTAGGGTCAATCGCAACAGCCCCGTAACCTATGCACTACATTGCCATCGCCCAATTCCCCAAGGACGCCAAAATGCTCAGCGAACTGGCCTCGCGCCGCCGCACCTACCGTTTTCCCGCGGCGTTCGCGAACGTCCAAAGCTATCTCGATGTCCGGGGTGGTCGCGCGGTCACTCACTTCGAAACCGACGATGCCAAAGCGATCCTGCGCTACACCGCCGACTGGCCGGAAGTGACCTTCGACCTGTTTCCCGTGGTGTCGAGCGACGCGGGTTGGGAAACCTACATGACCGGCCGCGCCAGCCCCGCAGCCCTGGCGACTTAGCTTAGCCTGACCGCCCGTTTTGACTTCGCGCTGCGCACGGCGGCATCGACGATCTCCTGACCGATGCGGCTGATGGGCAGAGACACCGGACCCGCCAGTGGTTGCCTTTGCTCGAAGCAGTGGAGAAGATATTGAACCGGATTCTGGTGCGGTGCCCGCGTCGGGGGTGCACCAATCCGGTACGGCTTCGGTTTCTTGCGCGTCTGAAGGGTCACGTAATCGTCGTAGTCGTAGCTGCTGATGGTGCCCTCGGCGCCGGCGATGACGAACCCGCACTTCGGCTGCGGTTGGATCGTCCACGGATCGGTGAAGGTTCCCCAACGCGTCTCGAACTTCGAAAGGCCGTGCGCATAACGCGCCACGACGATGCTGTGCTCGTCCACTTCGAGGCCTTTGGGTTCGTCCACGGTCGCGGTGACTTCAATGGGCCGACGTCCCCCCTGATACCAGGTGCAAAGGGTCGTGCCGTAGCCCAGATAGTCGAGCAGGGAGCCGCCACCGTGCGCTCTTTTGTAGAACCACGAGCGCGGTTTCTCCTTCGCAACCTGGGCGGGTGATTTCACGTCTTTGTCCGCGCCGTGCCAAAGCGGACCGCGATTGCCCCCGAAATGCCAGACGTTGAGCACCTCGCCGATGACGCCGGCTTCGACCAGTTCATGGGCCTTGCGGTGCGACGCCACCCACTGGAGCGGCCAGTTGATCATAAGCGTCTTGTTCCGCGGCATCGCGGCGATCATTGCGTCGGCTTCCTTCAGCGACGCCGCAAACGGTTTCTCGACCATGATATGCACGCCATACGGCGCGACTTTCTTCACCCACTCGCCGTGTTTTGACGCGGCCGGGCAAAGGATGACGACATCGGGCCTTGTCTTTTCCAGACACGCCCGGTGGTCGGTGAAGCTTTGCTCTCGCGGGATGCCCAGCTTGCGGATGGCCTCCTCCATTCGCGCGGGTTGCTCGTCGCTGATGCCCACGATTTCGGCATGAGGATGTTCGTGGGCGTAGCGCAGCAGGTCGCCCATGTGGAAATGATCGAAGTTAATGCCGGCAATTTTCCATTTTTTCATAAGCGTCGGGTTCCGAAGACTTCGCTAACAGATTCGGCGAGCGTTCGCACCATCTTTCGCGCCTGAACCGGCGTCGTGGAATAGGGCGGCATCAGCACGATCGCGTTTCCAACGGGTCGCGTGAGCACGCCGCGGCGGGCCATCGCTTCACAAACCCGGATGCCGGCCCGCTCACGAAAATCGAACGGCTCGCGCGTGCGCCAGTCGCGGACCAGCTCAACGCCGGCGATCAAGCCCACTCGCCGGACGTCCCCGATGTTAGGCAACGGCCAAAGAGACTCCAATTCGTCGCGCAGGACCTTTTCCAGCCGCGCGCGGGCGCGGACAGAGGCGGGTGACGAGAGCAGATCGAGATTGGCGAGCGAGGCCGCGGCGCCGAGTGGGTTGGCTGTGTAGCTGTGACCGTGGAAAAAGGTCTTGAACTCCTCGTACTCGCCGAGAAACGCATCGAAGACGGCCCGGGTCGTGAGTGTGGCGGCCATCGGCAGGTAACCGCCGGTCATGCCTTTTGCCACGCAGAGGAAGTCCGGTTGAACATTCTCGTGGTGGGAAGCGAACAAGGAAGTTGATGGTTGATCGTTGATGGTTGATGGCAGGCCGGTCCGGCCAAAGCCGGTCATCACTTCGTCAGCGATCAACTGTGCGCCGTGGCCCCGGGTGATCTCCGCGACGCCTCGCAACCACCCGGACGGCTGCGGAATCATGCCGGCCGCGCCCTGGATGAGCGGCTCGACGACGAAGGCCGCATACGGGTTGTCCCGCTTTTTCTGCGCGGCGAACTTCCGTTCAACCTGGTCCACGCATTCCCAATGGCACTTGCGATACTCGCGGGCGTCGCCACGCTCGGGCTTCGCGCGGTTAAACGGACAGCGATAGCAGTAGGGAGACATCACCGTGTCGCTCTTGAACAGCAGCCCGGCATAGGCTTTGTGAAACAGGCCGATGTGACCGAGGCTCACGGCGCCGACGGTGTCGCCGTGATAAGCGCCGTCGAGCGAGAGGAACCCGGGCTTTTTGCCGCGACCGGTGCGACGGGCGAATTCGTAAGCGAGCTTGAGGGCAACCTCCATCGCGGTCGAGCCGTCGTCGCTGAAGAAAACCTTTCCCAATTTCCGATTTCCGATTTCCGATTTCCGCAGGGGTTTGCTCTTCGGCTCGGGAATCGAAAATCGGGAATCACACTTCCTGTTGGCTTCACCGATGAGTCTGGCTGCAAGAAGCGACGCCGGTTCGTTGGCGAGCCCGAGGGCCGACGAGTGCGCGATCCGGTTCAACTGGCGCTCGATCGCGGCATTGATCGTCGGATGGTTGTGGCCGTGAAGATTGGTCCAGATGGAAGAATTACCATCGAGATACTTGCGGCCCTTCGCATCCCGCAGCACGGCGCCCCGGCCGGAGACGATCACGATCGGTTCGCGTTTGAGCCAGTCGCGCATCTGCGTGAACGGGTGCCAGACGAAGGCGTGGTCGAGTCGGGCGAGTCTATGCACGGCGATGAAGCATTCAGGCGGGCAGCTTGAGGTTGCAAACAGCCGTCAGAAGGTGGCTGACATCCGTCGCGGTGTGCGCGGCGCTTACGGTCAACCGAAGGCGCGCCCGCCCGCGCGCGACGGTGGGATAACGGATTGCGGGAATGAACACTCCCTGTTCGCGCAGCGCGGCGGCGGACTGGACCGCCTTCTCCTCGTTTCCGACCATCAACGGAATAATCGCGCTGCGGACCGGTGGCAGAGTGAAGCGGGCTTGAATTAACGCGTTTTTGATCTGGTCAACGCGCGTCCACAGCAGGTTGCGCCGCACCTGTCCCGGGTCGGATTGAACGAACTGGATCGCCGCGGTTGCCGTTCCCGCCGCCGCCGGCACCGGCGCGGTGGAAAAGATGAAGCTGCGCGCGCCGTTGATGAGAGTATCAATCAACACGCGCGAGCCGCAAAGGTAGCCTCCGGACGCGCCCAAAGCTTTGCTCAGGGTGCCCATTTGGATCTCGATCCGGTTGCTGAGATCGAATTCCTCGATCAACCCGCGCCGGTGCGCTCCGTAAAGGCCCGTGGCGTGCGCTTCATCCACCATCAACCAGGCGCCATGCTTCTCCTTCAGCTCGATGATCTCGCGCAACGGGGCAAAATCGCCGTCCATCGAGAAGACCGATTCGGTGACGATCAGGGTGCGCGGCCGGCGTTTGCCGCTCAGGGCCGTGTTCCGGCGGTCGGCCCACCGGAGAATTCTGGCGAGACTGTTGAGATCGTTGTGGGCAAACACGCGGAGCTCCGCGCCGCATAACCGGGCGGCATCAACGATGCAGGCATGCACGAGTTTGTCGATGACGATGACGTCGTGCGCGTCGAGCAGCGCGCCGATGGCGCCGAGGGCGGCGGCGTAGCCGCTGGAAAAAACCAGCGCGGCCTCGACGCCCTTGAAGGCGGCAAGGGTCTGTTCCAGTTCGTGATGCGGAGCCAGCGAACCGCAAACGAGCCGCGAAGCGCCGGATCCTGCCCCGTATCGTTCCACGGCGCGGATGGCGGCCTCTTTCAACAACGGATCGTTGGCCAGACCGAGGTAGTCGTTGGAGGAAAAATTCAGGAGCCATTGGCCCTCCACGTGCGGATGCGGCAATTGCGGCGAATCGATGCGGCGCAATTCGCGATACAACCCCTGCTCGCGAAGGGCCGCGAGGCGCCGGGACAGTTCCTGTTCAAAATCGCTCATCGGCACACCCACTGCATCCGTGAAAACGGAAGGGGTTGATACAACCCGAACGGAATTCAAAAGTCACCCGCGTTCTCATCGTGGTTTCCACGCTAGGTCCAGCGCGCTGTCCGGCTGTCGAGCGGAAATGATTGGCCCGAGACATTCCGCGTTGTCGCGAGAAACGCCACGAAGCGGGCCACCTCGGCCACCGTGTTCAAACGCCCCAGCGCATTGGCGGATGCGAATTCATTCAACTGAGGCTGGGCGAGCTTTGCCGTCATTGGCGTGGGCAACACTCCCGGCAGGACCGCGTTGACGCGGATGTTGCGCGAACCAACCTCCTTCGCGAGTGATTCCGTCAAGCCGATCAAACCGGCCTTGGCCGCCGCGTAGTTGGCCTGGCCGCGCGGACCGTGGCGCGCGGCGAAGCTGGCGATGTTGATGATGTGGCCGTCCTGCCGACTCAACATCGGGCGAAGCACGGCTTGCGAGCAAAGGAACGCGCCTTTCAAGTTCACTTCGAGCACACGGTCCCAGTCCTCGTCGCTCGTCTGCCACAAAGGATTGTCGGCAGTCAGGCCGGCGTTATTGATCAACACGTCGATCCGGCCCCAGCGCACCATGAGCTGCCTGACCACGTCCAGCGCCTGCGAACCGTCGGTAACATCCAGTTGCACCGGCCAGATAAGATCGGTCTCGCCATGCCCGTCGGATCGATGATAAGCCGCAGCCACTCGCCATCCCTGCGCGGCAAATTCTGTGGCCAGTCCCCGCCCCAGACCGCCCGCCGCGCCGGTGATGAGAACGACGCGTGTCTCCGCCTCGGTCGCCCTCATGTGGCGGGGACGGAACGCGGGCGGTCCGCCTGCGAATCGGTGTCGCGGCCGATCGGCTGCGTTCCGGCTCGAATGGATATCGGCTTCATGCGGCCGGTGATGCGACCCACCTCCCGTCAATCATCGAGGCCGCCACGTCGTCCGCGTGATGCACGATGGCGTCGTGCGCGTCGTCCGGGTTTCCTGCAAACGGAATGGCGATCACGTCGGCGAACGCCCCTTCCGACAGCGCGCCGATCTTTCCCTCCATGCCGAGCGCGCGGGCGCCGTTCAGGGTCGCCATTTTGACAATGGTTTCCGGCGAAAGATCGCGGGCATTGGCGGCCAGCGTGCGCATCTCGGCCGGCAGACTCAGTTCCACCGGGCGCCCGCGGACTTTTTTCACGCTCGCCAGACTGTCCGTGCCCAGACAGAGATTCACGCCGTCGGCCACCAGTTCTTCGCGCGGAAACTTCCGATGTCCGAAATAGTCGTGACTGCGCGGACAATGAACGACGCTGACGCCGCGTCCGCCAAGCAACTGCGCGTCGCCGGCCCCAAGGTAATTGACGTGAATGGCCATGAGGTTTTCGCCCAGCAACCCGGTTCGTTCCAGGTGTTGGACCGGCGTGCCCTGTCCGCAATCCGACATCTCGCGCTCATTGCGCTTCAGCCAGTCGAACATTTCGCCGCGGCCGTGCACAAACATCTCAAACTCGTCCGCCGACTCCGCCACGTGCATCACGACGCGCCAGTTCCGGCGTCTGGCCGTTTCTGCGCTCAGGCGCAGCAGGTCGGGCATGGTCGAATAGGTC